>DATHTI010000275.1:0-14188 GCA_035463335.1 Pyrinomonadaceae bacterium
TGCGCTGTTGAGTGACGATCACGACGGCCTCGGAGTGCTCGTTTACGATCACATTCGCGGCGGCAACACCGCTGCTCACCGGTACATCTCGTGGGCCGGCCGCATTCATGGCGATGAAGAAGGCGGCAACGCCGTGCAGCAGGTCGCGTCTCTCGAAGATTATTTGGACCACGATCCGATTCATCTCTCATTTTCCGGCGGCTGTGCGGAGATGGACCAGCTCGAAGAAATACTGAAGTCGGAGCTCGGCTCGACAGTGAAAGTCCTCGGCACGAAATATCTCGAGCAGGACTTCACGTTGCTCGATATCGTGAATCCCGCGGCGTCGAAAGGCGCGGGCGTCGCAGCCGCTGCTGCTGAGCTCGGCGTCATGCGTGAGGAGATAATGGCAGTCGGCGACAACTTCAACGATCTCGAGATGCTGCTCTTCGCGGGCACGGGCGTCGTGATGGCAAACGCGCCGCTCTCGTTGCGCGAGATTGCGGGCTTGCATCCGACTGCTTCGAATCGTGACGACGGTGTGGCGCTCGCGATCGAACAATTCATCTTGAACCCTCAATTAATCAACCAGTAAGGAGAAAACATGGCAAATCGAACGGCAGTAATCCAGACGAACAAAGGAACGATTCGAGTCGAGTTGTTGGAGACGGACGCACCCAAGACCACAGAGAACTTCATTACGCTCGCGGAGCGCGGTTACTACGATGGAATCATCTTTCACCGGGTGATCAAAAACTTCATGATTCAGGGCGGCGATCCGACCGGCACCGGGCGCGGCGGCGAATCAGCGTGGGGCGGACGCTTCAATGACGAGATCGATCCGAGATCGCCGGTGTACCAGCGCGGTTACAAAGCCGGGACGATGGCGATGGCGAATGCTGGTCCAAACACGAATGGATCGCAGTTTTTCATCATGCACGTCGATTATCCATTACCGCCGAGTTATACGATCTTTGGAAAAGTGACTGAGGGGCAGGACGTGGTGAATTCAATCGCGACCTCGCAGACGGATCGGAATGATCGGCCTGTGGATGAAGTGAAGATGGAGAAGGTTACCATCGAGTAAAAAATCCGCGTAATCCGCGGTTACAAAGGTTTTGCTCCGTGCCCGATCGCGGGTGCGGAGCGGATGGCGTCGGTCACGTATTTCTTGGCGGCCGCGACGGCTTCTTCGAGAGTCAATTCTTTTGCGAGAGCGGCTGCGATCGCGGCGGAGAGAGTGCAACCGGAGCCGTGGACTTCACCGATTTCGATGTACTCAGTTTGAAATTCTGTAAAGATTTCGTTTTCGTCCAGGAGAATGTCGAGCGCCTGGCCGCCGATGCTCCGGTGGCCACCTTTCACAAGCACGGCGCGAGGACCCATCAACTGAATCGCTTTCGCCGCGCGACGCATATCGGCTTCGCTCGTGATTGAAAACCCTGCCAGCTTCTCTGCCTCGGGAATATTCGGCGTGACGACGCGCGCGAGCGGAAACAGCTTAGTCTTCAGGATTTCGAAAGCCTCATCGTCAATCAGCACGTCGCCTGACGTCGCTACGACAACCGGATCAACCACCGGCGCCGGCAAATTCCGTTCGGCAAAAAGTCGCGCGACTTCAGCAACAATCTCCGCCGTCGGCAACATTCCCGTTTTCGCTGCTGCAACGTTCAAGTCCTGAACAATCGGCTCAACCTGCGCGCGTAATGTGGCGGCAGTTTGGTGTTCAGCGCCAAACACACCGGTCGTGTTTTGAAAAGTGATCGACGTGAGCGCCGCCGCCGGAAAACAACCAAACGCTGCGATCGTCTTGATATCGGCGACGATGCCCGCGCCGCCGGAAGGATCGAGTCCTGCGATGCTAAGTACAACTGGCCTGTTCATCTCACAACAAACCTGCTTCTAATCATCTCGGCAATCGATGACAAATTCTCAACTTCACTCAACAAACGAATCGCCGCAACACCGCGCGCGCCTGCATCGAAACACGCATCAACATTATCGAGCGCAATACCACCAATCGCCACCACAGGAAACTCACCGAGTGCACGCGTGACATCACGCAGCTTATCCAATCCCTGCGGCTCGCCGTAAGATCTCTTCGACTCAGTTTCGAATACTGGTCCAAACACGACGAAGTCAGCACCGGCAGCATGGGCAACGCGCGCTTCATCGAGCGAATGCGTCGAGACGCCGATCAAAAAGTCTACGCCACAAATATTCCGCACCACCTCGACCGGTAAAGACCGCGTCGTCAAATGCACGCCATCAGCACCGGCCGCCCGCGCGATATCGGATCGATCGTTGACGAGCAGTCGTGTCTTGCTGCCGCGCGTGATCTCCGCCGCCCGCGCTACCAGCTCAAAAAGCACGCGCGCGGGCAACGACTTCTCGCGAATCTGAACGAGGGGAACGTCTGCGTCAACAGCAGCGCGAACTAACCGTAGGATCTCGATGAGCTGCGGATCGTCAGGAGTTGTTTGAGGTGACGTCGCGCCGCTCGTGATCGTATAGATGATCGGGAGTGGAAGCTTCAGCGGCATACGTCAAACTCTTCCTGGCGCTCGTCTCGTTTTGCAAAGCAGTGACGGTGCGTTTGAAGTTGAAAATCTCCCAGAACGCGATCCCGAGATTCAGGAGTCCGACACCGCTCACCGCGCCGCGCACCCAACCGGAAGCGACCACTGCCTGCAAACCCTGAATACCTGTTTTGCGGGCAGCATACAGCAAAAAATAATTGTTGCCCCAATCGCTGATGCCCCACATGCCGTGCGGCCACCACGGCGCCACCGTGAGAAAGATCCCAATCTCGAGGCACAGGATAATGTAAAAAATAACGCTTAACTTCGCTGACAACTGCCTAATCCTTCTTCTCTGTGCACAGAGATTCTATTCCTGTTTCTGTCTTAACTGACTGAGCTTCTCCGCGACCTCGCGATACGAAACATCAACACCATAAACCTCTGTATAAAACTCTCGCGCCTGCTTCAAGTCGCCAAGCTGCTCATACGCCGACGCCAGCTCGTAACGCAGCGCCTGGTACTCGTCCTCGCTATGCCCCGGCGCCTGCAATCCCTTCTTGAACCAAAGCACAGCCGCCTCAGGCATCCCCTTCTGAATAAAACAATGCCCGAGCATGTTGCAACACTGCAAAAACCGCGACGTGCCATCACCCGGCTTCACGAGGCTCGCTGAAGTTTGAAACTCCTGGATGGCCTCGTCCATGAGATCCATCTCTTTATAAGCCGTGCCCATATTGTAATGCGTCTCGTAATCTTCGCGAACCTCATCGCCCTCTTCCGCGGCACGAAACTCTTCAAACAACTCTGCGAGACCGGCATCTATTCCCGCCGCAACTGGCGCCACTGGTTTTGCAGCGCCAACATTATTGCCATCCTCGCCCGCGAGTGATGCATACGCGCTGTCGTCATTGAAAGTTATCGCTTCCGCTTGAACTGGCGTCGCCGTCGCCACTTCTTCCACTCCACCAAACTCAAACACGGCCGCCTCTTCGACCGGCTGATTTCGCTGCGCGAGCTTATCGCGCCGCGACTGGATGTCCGGATGTGGCCCAAACTGCCGTTCGAGCATCTCGAGCGTGTCAACCGCGATGTCCGAGTAACCCTGCGCAATGTAGAAGTCGACACTCTCGAGCTCCTGGCGCATCACGTTTTCATGACGCCCTTCATCCGCAGGAGCTGCGTCAACGTCAACCGGTGTGTCGGGAGTGGTGACGATGCTGAAATCGACTTCCTGGAAATCTGTAGCCGAAGTCGCAAATTCATCTTCGTTGAGATCGGCAAACGACGCCGTCGGATCTGAGAACGTCGTCGAACCCGGCGCGGCATTCGTTTCAAACTCATCAGACACAATCGGCGCGACTGGCTCAGCCTGATCGTCATCCTCGACAACTGCAAACGTTTCAAACTGCGGCACGTCAGTCTCGCCACTATCCGGCTCCGGTATCGCAGCGAAATCGTCCGCAGTCTCTTCCTGCAAACCGCCGAGAAGATTGAGTCGATCCAGATAGCGCTGCTCATCCGGCGCCAGTCTCACTAACTGCGTCAACGCGTAACGCTCTTCGTCAACGAGCTCCGACGCTTCCGCAGACTCCGCGAGACGTTCGAGCGACGATCGCAACGCGTCCATATCGCGCTGCCACCAGTGAATGCGAACCAGCATTCGCAATCCCGCCACGTGATCCGGATTGCGATCCAGAACCTGGTTGACGATCTCGAGCAGCTCTCTCTCTTCGCGTCCCGCGAGCATTCGCTCGATGATCGTCGAAAGGATGCGAATCACTTCGTCTACTTCACCTGCCTTCAGATACAGGCGCGTGACTGGAAGAAACTGTGGATAGTTTGACCCGTCCTGCGCCATCAGCAGCGCAGTGGCGCGCTCTGCACCTTTTGGATCTTCCGCTTCGAGATAAGCACGAGCGAGCATTGAAACGAGCTCTTTGTCGTCTTCGTGAGTCTCGACAACACGTTCCAGCACTTCGGCAGCTTCGTCCGCCGTGCCGCGCGCAATGTGTGTTTCGAGCAGGCCGCGCAGTGCTTCGCGATCGTCGCGCACTAATTGCAGCGCCTTGTTGTAAGCGTCGAGTGCCTGATCGTGTGAGCCGATCTGGTGAAAACGATTCGCTGCCTGGACAAACGCACCCGCCGACTCGCGACGCATGTTTTCTTTGAGATAGCCATCTGCGAGTTTCAGGCGAATCTCGGTATTGTTCGGATCGAGATCGGCAATCTTGTGGAGGATGTCGAGAGCACGCTTGTTATTGCCCGACTTTGTGTAAGCATCGACGACTACGAGATACTGCGCGCGTGCATCATGGACCAGGCCCTGGTTGGCGTAGAGATCGGCGAGTTTGTTGGCGACGATTGGATCGCGCGGGCGCAGCCGCTCGATCTTCTTGTACATCGCGATCGCTTTGAGATTGAACTCCTGCGCGCTGTAATGCTCGGCAATGCGTTCGAAGCACAAGACGGCTTCTTCATTTTTGCCGGAGCGCACATATAGATCGCCCAGCATGTTCAAGGTAGTGAGATCGTCAGCGTCGTTATCGACGATTTGACGATACTCCTTGATTGCTGCGTTGATCTTTCCCTGTGAAAGGAATTTCTCAGCGGCTTTTAGGACCTTAGCTTTATCGAAAGCCATCTGGGGATCTTATTTCGGTTAACAGATTGTTGGCGGCTTTAGTCGTAGCAGCGGGCGGGTAATGCTATTTCGGTCAAGCGCGCAGTCTCAACTCAGTTAGCAACTCCGGCAAACAGCCGCGAGATACGCTAACATGCGTAAATAAAGCGTGTCAACGCAAGCATTTCTGCATGATAACGACAGTTGGAAACGGACAAAGTCTGCGTGGCAAAACCGGACAGCGACTAGCACTCGCGGGCCTTGCGCTCTACGTAGCGTTTGCACCGCACTCGGTGGCTGCGAGCGCAATCGGGGTTGCCATCGCGGGCATCGGGTGGGTGATTCGGACGCTGCAAACACGCAATTTGGGTCTGCGCTGGTCTAAATTCGACCTGATCATCGTCTTATCACTGCTCTGGACCGTAGCTTCGGCTTTCCTTTCGGAAGAACCTCGCATCAGTGTGGCCAAACTCCAGGCGTCGTGGTGCGTTTTTCTCTTCTACCTTGCGCGCGCGACTCTCACGAGAAAATCGGCGCTGGTTTTAGTGGGGCTGTTGATTGTATCCGGCTCGGCGGGTGCACTTTACAGTGCTTTCGATTTGGTGCGTGGGCGCGGAGTCGTGGTTGAGTCAATTGCAGACGGTAGTCCGTTTAATCACGTTGGGATCAGACCTGGCGACACGATCTGGCAGATCAATCGCCGGCGTGTTTATTCCACTGGGGATATTGATCAGGCATTAGCTGAATTGTCGCCGGTCGCGCCGGGGGTGACCGTTGGGATCATCTCGCAGGGCGAACAGGTTGAGCGTTCTTTTATGCTCGCTCAGCCGTCTGGTTCGGGAGTTACAGGTAACGAGCGGAACCATCGCTTTCGTGCTTCCGGCTGGACCCGTCACTATGTAACGTTCGCCGAGCTGATGCAGATGATTGCACTGCTGGCAATTGGCCTCGCGCTCGCTCACCTCAGAAATCATGGACCAAACAATAACTTCCGAGTCGCGATTGTTGCTGCTGCTCTGCTGACTGCGGGTCTTGTATTCACCGCGATGAGGACGGTAATCGTTGCGTTTGTGATTGGCGCGAGCGTGATGGCATTGCGGTCGCTGCGGGCCACGCTGAAAGTCGTGTTTACATTCGCGCTCGTTGCCGTGCTTGCTTTCGGGGCGGTGGTCGTGTGGCAAACACGCGATCGGAATGCGCTATTGCTGGGCGATCCAAGCTCATCACTGCGTTTTGAAGTGGCGCGTGTGGGGTTGTCGAGAATACTGCTCCATCCCGTGTTTGGCCATGGCATGGACGCGATGCAGCTACACTGGAACGAGTGGGGCTTTCCCGGCAAAGACATGCTTCACCTGCACTCGACTCCGCTACAACTCGCGTTCGACCGGGGCTTGCCGATGCTTGCACTATGGGTGTGGATGATGATCTTGTTCTGGTTGACTATCGCCCGCGCGGAAAGACGTGCAGCAGATCTGAGCGATACTAACTATTACGGGATCCAACTCGGGACACTCGGCGCCTTAACAGGTTTTTTGATGAGCTCGATCGTGAACTATAACTACGGTGATGCTGAGGTGGCGATGCTGTTCTGGTTTCTGATGGGAATGGCTCTAACCACAGATTACGCAGATTCATCACCTGCGTAATCTGTGGAATCTGTGAATTACCGCGGCTCGCTGCCTTCAACGCGAAGGTTGTTCTTCACCGAGAACACACCCGGTACCCGGGAAGCCGCCATGTATGCGAGGTTGCGATCGCCACTGTTCGAGACGACACCTTCCAACGACACGTGACCACGATCAACTACGATGTGCAGCGATGGGTTCGTACCCTGCAGGTAGCGATACAGCCCACCCATGCGCGCAATTGACCGGTAGGTTGCGCGACGAATGTCGTCATCAAAGCGGGACAACGGCAATACTCTGATGTTGTTAATAACGCGCGTCACGCCCGGCAATCTCTTCACCCGCCCCTCGGCATCCGAGCGCGTCGATGACCGCACTACTTCGCCGTAGAGAGTGACTGTACCACCGTTAACCTGGTATGCGAGATTGTCGAATACACCGTAATACGGCAGCGTTACCAGCTCGCGTCGCACGCGTCTTTCCAGTTGCGGATTACTTGCGCCCTGAGTGCCCTGAGCGTGGGTCACAGCCGGCGCCAGCGTCAGCAACAGCATTGCGAAAATTCCAATTGCAATTTGCGAAAGCTTCCTTTTCATATCCTTTACCTTCCTATATTCCTACGCGTTAGATAGACACGGAAAGGGCCGGGTTGGTTACGAAATTCATCGATTTTTGTTAGGATTTCCAGCCAAATGACACGACCAAAACCTACCGAAGCAGCCGACTACTATTCCAAATACATCGACCTTGTAACCAGCGACGACATCGTGCCCGCTATTGAGAATCAGTTGGGTGAGATGCTCCAGTTTCTGAGCGGGATCAGCGAGGAGCAGAGTCTTCATTCCTATGAGCCGGGAAAGTGGACGATTCGCGAGGTTTTGAACCACGTAAACGACGGTGAGCGGCTGTTTTCGGGCCGTGCATTCTGGTTTGCGCGGGGATTTAACGACGCGCTGCCCAGCTTCGAGCAGGATGTGGCAGTCCAATTCGCACAGGCGAACAACACTTCATGGGCCGACCTCGTCGAGGAGTTCAAACACCTGCGTCTCGGGACGATTTACTTACTCAAGAGCCTGCCGCAAGAGGCGTGGGACCGGACGGGCGTGGCGAGCGATAATCCTGTGTCCGTGCGGGCCTGCGCTTACATCATTGCCGGGCACGTCGCGCACCACCGGAACGTCCTGCAAGAGAAATACCTGTAGTTATCCACAGATTACGCAGATCGTCCATGAAATCCGCGTAATTTCGTGGGTAAAAACACTGTTGAAACACGAGCCCGTTAGGGTGTACTCTGGAACCCTGCGGAGCGCCGCTCACTCCAGCTTCCACCGTCCGCAGGCCCCGTCGACACTATCCATTTCCAGGAGAGTCGCATGAAAAGGTGCCCGAAGTGTGAATTTATTTACGAGGACGACCAGAGTCTTTGCGACATGGACGGTGCGCTGCTGGTCTTGGACTCTCGGACACTGCCCCATCTCAACGCGCTCCAGACTGTGCCGCCTGCCAAGACACCACCGAAGCGAAACCGGGCCGTCCCGGCGTTTGCCACATTGATACTGGCGCTTGTTTTGGGTCTCGTTTATTACGTCTCGATTCAACGGAAAGCGACGCAGAACAGCGACATACCACCGGTGCAACCGAGCGCTGCAAGCACGGCGAATCCAGTTCCCGAAGTAAATCCAACACCGGAGGCGCAGCCGTCTGCTGAAGAGCCAAAGCCCGAACCGAAGCCTGCTGCTGCGGCCGCAGTTCCATCAACTAAGAAAACCACCGCTAAACCCACACCTACACCGACCAAAGCAAAGGTCGACCAGAAGAAAGACGACTCCAAGGTCGGTACCATCCTGAAAAAGACGGGCCGCATTCTCAAAAAACCCTTCAAATTCTGAATCATGATAATTCTGCAAATCTCGTAATCGTGTCTAAAACTATGTAACCCACCTGTCGATCACCCCGATGAAACGCTGCCCCCAATGTCTCTTCCTCTATCCTGACTCCGACTCGAAGTGTGACTTCGATCAAACGTCACTCGAGCACGTAGACGACTCAGCCGTCGAAGCCGCCACTCGCCCACCCAAACGACGCACACTCCCCATCGTCATCGCCATTGGTCTAATGCTCGGTGTCGTAGTCTTCGCGATTTACTACGGCCTCAGCCGTCAACAACCAGAAGCCTCCGCTGCAACTGAAACTCCAGCAGTCGTTGTTACACCTCCAGCCACACCATCACCATCGCCCGAAGTATCGCCATCACCATCACCGTCGCCCTCGATCGCACCATCACCACGACCATCACCAGAAAAGCTGACGACCGCACACACGCGTTCCACGAGCGATCCAGTTTCAACGAGTGGGCCAGGAATCGGAACCCGTCAGGGTGGTAAACCCGTAATAATGCTGACGAGCGGCGGAAAAATCGAAGCCGACGAGGTCTGGCGCACGAAAGATGGTGTATGGTATCGCCGCAACGGCATGGTCACGCTGCTCAAACGCGCTCAGGTGAAAACAATCATTACGCGTTAAGGAGGCAAGTATGAGGGCATCGGCTTCCCTACTAGCTTTAGCTTTGATTTTTGGTGTGGCTATTTCATGCAGGCTGTCGGAGCGGCTTGCGGGCGATAAGAGCGCTGGTACCGTTAGTGAGCTCTGGGCCGACGTACCGCCGTTTCAGGGCGCCACCAAAGCGGAGCTCGAGATCCCGCTGGGTGTTCGCTTGCTGCTTCGCGGCATGTCGCAAGGCAAGGTTAACTTCATCTCCTTTCGCACTGACAAGCCGGCGCAGGAAGTAAAAGACTTCTATTCCGTCGAGCGCATGAAAGCGGCAGGCTGGAGTGCGAACGACAAAGGCTGCACCGGCGACACTGAAGACAGTAAGAACCACGGCGCCGTCTGTCTCTTCTCACGAAAGGACGGAAGCAAGGAAGAAGGCCTGGCCATCATCGTGGCCCAGGATGAAAAGCTCCCCGAGACCAACATCTTCTACGCCCGCATCGACACGACGCAGACGAAGAAGTAAGGACCACGACGAGACAACAAGTTATGGCTCTTGAGTAGCAGCAGGGTTCCACGCCCACTCATACCGCACTGCGAAAATATTCGGATTCCTCTACTCTTTCGTCACTCTCAGCGTATAACGAGCGGTGGGATGGGCGACTACTGAAATAAAATAAACGCCCGTTTCGGGAATCGTGCCGGTCCAGGTTCTTCCTTCATTCGTAGACTTACCAAAGCTGACTGACTCACCAAACTCTGATTTGCTGACACTAAACTGCGCCCGATTGGCCACCGAGGTAATCGTCACAATCAACTTTCGCCCGGCGCGAAGATGAAGAGCGTAACTCTCATGCGCTTCGCCGCCAATGAGACTTTTGACGACAGCGGTTTTACCCGTTGCGGGAAAACACAAACCCTCCGCTTCTTGATCTTGCTGTGCGTGAACCAGATATGGCGAAGCAAATAACGCAACTACAAAAACCGGTAGTAAAGCAATTTGCCGGAATGTGTCCGACATTTTTGTGCTCATAAACTGTTCCTCTCCGAGCTGCCCTCGGCTTGCTCAGTACGGATGTTAGACCTTCTGAAGATCTCCGCGAATCGTACGCTTTGTCTTTCTATGAAAGAAATTCAAAAAACGTTTCCTCTCGCGAAGCCTGGCTCTTGACACGACCGGCTCATAGAAGCTTTATGCTTCCTCCGGTTTTCAGCTTATGTGCGTTTGTGCCTTTTTGTCTAATCTTTTAGAAGCCCAATCAGAGGCACAGAAGACAGAGAAAAACGGGATTCTGAGGCAATTTCTTCTCAACGTTTTCCTCCCAACGGAAGTATATGAAACTGAGCAGGCGAATAACCTTGAGCGCCGAGCGAGCTTCTGACATGGCCCTGGCCTTCGATATAGCACTGCCGGTAAATGCCCTGACTTCAGATCAGACATCGCTGGCCCTCCTCATTGAACGCGCCGCTGCCGGCGACACGGCGGCCTTTGAACGGATCATGATTCATTCACAACAGAGAGTGATGGCAGTGACCTGGCGCATGTTGGGGAACGAGGCTGACGCGCGCGACGCGTCGCAGGAGGTGTTTCTGCGAGTTTACAAGTACCTCAAACGGTTCCGCCAGGATCAGGATTTCTTCGCGTGGCTGTACGGCATTACCATCAACGTCTGTCGCGATTTTCTGAAGCAGCGACAAGCCCACACGAACCGCTTCGTCCCGCTCAGCGAAGGCGCGGAAGGGATGACCCATGCAATAGCCGATGAACACGCGAACGCCGAGAGCATCGTCATTCAAGTTCAACAACGCGAGCTGATTGCGAAGGCAATAGCTCTTCTTCCCTTTAAAGAGCGTGCGTCAATTGTGCTGAGAGATATGGAAGGGTGCTCAACTGAAGAAGTGGCACAAGTCATGAAGTCGAGCGCGACGACCGTGCGTTCACAGATTAGCTCTGCGCGAAAGAAGATCCGGATTTATTGCCAGCAGCAACTGCGGAAAGCCGGCAAGGAAAAGGCGTGATGAATTGCAAGCAGACTGAAGAATTACTGCCTCTGTACGCAGGGCGCGATCTTGAAGAGAAACGCGCGACGTTGGTAACCGAACATTTGCAAATGTGCGCAGCCTGCGCGCGTGTTGCTGATGAATATCGCGAATCCGTTCAATTGACTGAACAGTTTGCGCCGCCTGTTTTCAGTGAAGCTGTTTATACGGGAATTCGGCAACGTGTGCTGCGCGAGATTGAGACTGAAGCCATGGCGCCCGGATGGTCGCAAACAAATGCGAGCTGGTTTCAGCCAAGACTCACGTGGGCCATTGCCGTCGTCCTACTGATGGTTGTTTCGATGTTTGCGCTTTACTTCATCATGAATAGAAGAAACGTCGAGCAACAATTGGCCAACCACCCACCCGCCAATGTCCAGCCCGCAACGAAGGAACGCTTTAACTCAGGATCGCAAGAGAATAAGCGACCGGAACTTCCATCTTCGGTGAATACAGGCGGCGAAAAGCAACGATTGACTGGGGTTCCTCAACTCCAGCGACGAAAAAGATCTCGCAACACGCTTGCCGGTGGCATGAACACCGTTGCGGAGAAGTCTCCCGACGCAACGGACACAGCCAATAACGTTTCGCCACAGCCCCGCAGTCTTCCAGAACCGATGCTGTTCCCTCATCCCAACTCAGCCGCTTCAACCAAACCTCTGAGAGTGGAGATACAAACAAAGGATCCCACGATCAGGATCATCTGGTTCGTTCAACCAGAAACCAAACCCGTAGTTTCAGGACCGAAAGGCACATAGGAGGTTCGTTTATGCTTAATAATGTTAAATACATGCTGTTAATACTGGCACTCGTCCTGACTTTTGTTTCCGCATCACCGGCACAGCAACCAGAGCCGAGCCCGGCGCCGAGTCAGGCTGATAATCCTACCCATAGAGCTTTCAAAAGCAGGATATTCGAGGTTAAGTACCGCGATCCTAACAGCCTTCTCAACGCAGTCTATCAGCTCGGAAGTGGTTTCAAAGGTTCAGCAATGTCAGCCAGTCCTGAGTTCAGGACGCTTACGGTTCGAGATTTTCCTGAGAACATTGCGACCGTCGAAGAAGCCCTGAAGCGACTGGACGTGCCTGTGGCGCCGCGTCCTAACATCGAGCTGCACATGCACGTGTTAATAGCCTCTAACACCGCTGGCACAGGGACAGAAGCACCGGCGGATTTGAAGGATGTTCTGACACAATTGCGTGGGACGCTCAACTATCGGAATTATGAACTGGCCGGCTCAATCGTCCAGCGGCTAACAGAAACGCCGCGAGGCTTGCAGGGGTCGGGAGTAGCGGAGCTTCCGAGTACTAATCCCGGGACACCCGCCTCGTCTATGACCTACGAGTATTTCATCAACAATGTCTCGCTGGTGGAGAATGCGACGGGCGCCACGTCAGTGCAAATTGCCGAATTCACATTTGTGACGCAGGAAAAAGAACGCGCCCGCGTGCAGACAGCTCTCAGTCTGCGCGACGGCGAGAAAGTTGTAGTCGGCACCGCCACGCTCCGAAATCGCGCGCTCGTGATTGTTCTGACAGCAAAACTGATTAAATGAAGACACGATTTTAGCTGCTGCAAGAAAAACTCCTGTTGTTGGACCCACACTCCCGCCCGTAGTGGCCCCCTCCCGCCTGCCGTTGACGGTCGACACATGCTTCATAGTAATATGTGCCTGTGACACATATGAACACTCGAATGCTCGACCGCGAGCTGAAGAAGGGCAGCGCGGAGCTGCTGATCCTTACCCTGGTCGAAACCAGGGCTCGGCACGGCTATGAGATCAGCAAGCTGATAGAGGCGCGCTCGGATGGGATCCTGCGTTTCAACGTCGCTTCACTTTATCCACTGCTTTACCGGCTCGAGAAACGCGGCTGGCTCAAGGGCCGCTGGATCGAGAAGCCTGGTCAGCGTCGCCGGCGCTTTTACCGCCTCACACCCGAGGGTAAGAAAGTGCTCGCGGCGCAACGCAATACCTGGCAGGAGTTCGTCGAGGCAATTAATCGCATAACGAGGTTAGAAAATGCCTGATTGGAAAACTGAAATCAGACGAAGACTGGCGCGACTGAAGCTTGCGCCCACGCGTGAAGCCGAGATCGCCGAAGAGTTGGCCCAACATCTCGACGATCGCTATCAGGAGCTGCTGGTCGATGGTATGTCGGATACCGACGCCGAACGACTCACTCTTGCCGAGTTGAGTGAGAACGAGTTATTCCGCGAGCTTCAGACAGTTGAACGCAAAACACCGCTGGAGCCGATCGTCACTGGAACTAATCGAAAAATCAATTTCGTCGCTGACATTTGGAAAGACTTACGCTACGGCGCCCGAATGCTGCTCAAGAGACCAGGGTTCACCGCCATCGCGGTCATTACACTCGCGCTGGGAATCGGCGCCAGCACCGCGATCTTCAGCGCTGTCAATCCCATTTTGTTCGAGTCGTTACCGTATCCGGATGCCAGTCAAATAGTCACAATCTCGGATGATTTCGGCACGATCGATTCCAGCGTGGGTGCGACCTTCGGAAACTACCAGGAACTGGTGCAGCGGAGCAGATCCTTCGCCGCCATCGCCGTTGTCAAACCATGGCAGCCGGCCATGACTGGACCAGCCGAACCCGAGAGGCTCGAGGGTCAGCGCGTGAGCGCGAGTTACTTCCATGTGCTGGGCGTGTCACCTGCACTTGGATTGAACTTTGATGCAAACGATGATCGCCTTAATGGTCCAAATGTAGCGATCATCAGCGAGAGCCTCTGGCAGCGTCGCTTCAACGGTGAGAGCGCCATCGTCGGACGGCAGGTCACACTGAATAGCAGCAGCTTTACAGTCATCGGAGTCATGCCGAGAGCATTTGAGAACGTGCTGGCTCCCAAGGTCGAGGTTTGGTCACTCTTGCAGTACGACGCTTCGCTTCCCA
>DATHTI010000276.1:0-2530 GCA_035463335.1 Pyrinomonadaceae bacterium
AGCCGCAAGTGTTCCGAGAATCGCGCCCGCGAGATTGCACGCGTATAGCTTCGTCACCGAGTTCGAATCTGACGAGCGCACGAAAGCCGCGGCGAGCACTGGAAGCGTCGCGCCCATCAACGTCGTGGGCACAAGCAGCACGAGACCGGAAAGCACGAACCGCCAGAGACTGAACGTGAAGTATCCGGGTTGGAACTGCTGCCAGATCAGCGCGTACAGGTCATCGATCCAGCGAAACAAAAACGGCACGAGCAGCGCGTAAACGGCGATGCCGATCTCCATCACTCCGTACGTGCTCAGCGGCTTCCTGATTTTCCGGGCCAACTTCCCCGCCAACGCACTACCGAGCGCGAGACCGCCCATGAACGCCGCGAGCACCGTGCTGACTGCAAGCGTCGTCGCGCCAAAAACCAACCCGAGCATCCGCGCCCACAGCACTTCGTAGATCAGTCCCGTCGCGCCGGAAAGAACAAAGCACACACCGATCAAAATGATCGTGGAAGATGTGTAGGCAGATCGGTCAGGGGCTAAGCGCTCGCTAACAGCATTCATTTTGTGCTTTTTGTGCCTTTTTGTGGCTAAAAATAAATGACGTGGCTCGTGCGCCAGATGTTTGCAGGTATCGATCCCGGCGCCGCAGCGGTCAACAGAATCGCATAATCGTGCTCCACCGCATCCCAATTAACGTTCGCCAGCCCCGGACCGTCTTTATCCGACGGAATAACCAAAGCAAGTCGACGCAAACAGCGATACAACTGCTCCGTTCCCGAACCAAATGGTCCAACATCGTCACCCAGCACCAGCCTGACTTCCGCACGCTCATCGATAAAGTGATTGATCAACGACGCCGCCTGGACCACGCCACGCTCGAAACGCTCCGGAAGATCATTGCCCGCACCACGTTTCAAACTCGTGTCCAGCACAATCGTGATCCGCCGCTCATCTTCGGAGGCAAACTCGCGCACCGTCAGTCGTCGCGATCGCGCCGTCGCTTTCCAGTCGATGTGACGCAGATCGTCCTGTGGCTGGTAGTCGCGCATTGAAAACAGATCGTGACCGGCACCGCGGCGCATCGCCGGCATTCGCCCCGCGTACATCGGCAACAGGTGCAGCTTGTCGCTGATCACCTCCGGCTTCGGATACACGACGATATCTACATTGCGCGCGCGCAAACGGCGACGTCGTCGGAAAAACCCAAACGGAAACCGGGTCGATAACTCAAACCCATCGATCAGCACGTGCCCGCGCGTGGGAAACAGTTGCTCCACGCGCTGCTCCGCAGCCGCATGGTGCGGGACATAACTGAAATACGCGAGCAGCCGTTTCACATGACGCCGTCGCTTTTTCGGATCGGCTTCGTTAACTGGACCACGCGCCTCAACGAGTATCGAAAACGACGGCAGCAAACGCTTCGTGTTCCGCAAGGTCACGATCACGGGCGCTGCCTCAGCCGCAAAGATGTGATCCGGAAAGCGCGCCGAGACGGTCAAATCGCGCAACGAGGTTCCCGCATGTACCCAGCCGACAAAGAGTGTCGAACAAAGTAATGAAAACACGAGGAACAGCAGATTGTTTCCGGTGTTCCACGCCGCAAACCCAACAACGATGATGATCACCAGAAACACACCACCGCCACTCGTCGGCTCAAAAGGGACATCCAGGTTTGCGACTTCAACTCGCGCCGAACGCGCGAGGGGCGGAACGATAAAAATCGTCAGCAGCAGAGCGATTACCAGCGACAAGATCGCCGCCGCGCCCGCGAGACCATTGTCACCATTGCTCCGCGCCAGGACGGTCACGAGCGCAGACGTGAGCCCGGCAATCACCAGCAGCGTTCCGAGAACCACGCGCAGATATGACGTTTTCTGAGGAGCCGCGCGATCGATCTTGAGCTCTGGCTTCACAGCGGAACACTAACAGTTTTCAGGATTTCATTAAGGACGGCTTCTGCTTCTTCACTGCGGCGCAGCGACGATGCGAATCGCGAGCTGACCACGATGCGATGTGCAAACACAGGCACGACAAGTCGCTTGATGTCGTCGGGAATGCAGTAAGTTCGATCTTCAGTGAGTGCTAAAGCCTGCGCCGCACGAAAGAGGGCGAGTGTTCCGCGCGGGCTGACGCCGAGATCCAGCATCTCCGATGTCCGCGTCGCTGCAACGATCCGCATCAGGTACTGAACAAGTGCGTCGTCAACGGCGACACTCGCGACAGTTTGTTGCAGCTCGACGACTTCACGCGCAGTCATTACGGGCCCGAGATCGTCTAACGGGTCCCTGTACTCACGATCGCGCAGGATCTTCTGTTCGTCAGCAGGCGCCGGATAGCCGATGCGCAGACGCAGCATGAACCGGTCGAGCTGTGACTCAGGCAGCGGGTACGTTCCGTGATGCTCGATGGGATTCTGCGTCGCGAGCACAATGAAGGGCGCCGGCAAATCGTGCGTCATGCCTTCCACGGTCACGTGCCGTTCGGCCATCGCTTCGAGCAGTGCCGATTGCGTTTTTGGAGTGGTGCGATTGATCTCGTC
>DATHTI010000277.1:0-2935 GCA_035463335.1 Pyrinomonadaceae bacterium
AGACGCGGGTTGATAGGTAGAAATCCAACGTCCAGCGAAGGCTCGTGGCTGAGACGCTCGAGCAGACGCGCCGCCTGCACTGATTGCCCACCGAGAATGGCAAACGAAGGTGCAACTATCAGCACCCGCACTTTCGTTGGAGATTGAGAATCAGTAACGTCCATGAACCAGATCTACAAATCAATCTGTGTAATCTGTGGTTAAAGAGAGCTTCCCAACAGTCGATCATAGAGGCTCTCGGTGTGCGCGAGCTGGGCTTCGCACGAAAACTTCTCTTCGACTAGGCGCCTGCCTTTCGCGCCCATCGCCCGGGCGCGTTCCGGATCCCGGAGCAGCGCGATGAGTCGTTCGGCCATCATTGCATCATCACCGGAACGCACCAGGTAGCCCGTCTCACCCTCGCTCACTACCTCGGGCGCACCACCAACCGATGTAACAACCACAGGCCGCCCTGCAGCCATGTATTCCAGAATAGAGTTTGAAAAGCCTTCCGCTTTCGAGCTCAACACACATATTTCCGAAACCGCCAGCAATTCAGCCACATTTTCACAGCGACCGAGAAAGAACGTTGAATCGCTGATACCCAGATCTCGAGCCAAAACACGCAGCGAATCGCTCAGCTCACCCTCACCCGCAAGTAAGAACGCCGCCTCAGGAACCGCGTCTTTCACGACTCGCGCAGACCGCAAAAACATCGGATAGTCCTTAACTTCGTGCCGCATGTTCGCGACGATCGAGATGAATCGTCGTGATTCGATCTCCGCCGGCAATCCGAGCAGTGAAAGCGATTCCGCTCGCGATAATCTCGTCGCCAATCGCCGCACATCAAGGCCATTGTAGATGACCGACACCTTTCCCGCCGCCACACCGTCGTCGATAAGCTTCTCGCGCACCGCGTTCGAATTCGCCACGACGTGATGAGCCAGCGAGTATGCCACTCGCTGCACCTGCTTCTGCGCCGCACTACGCATGCCCGCGGTCTCTCTCATCGACGCAACACGCACCGGCAAACGCGCGAGCGCTCCGGCAGCCATGCCAAAAACATTCGTATAGAAATCATGTGTGTGAAGAATGTCGATGCGAGAAGACTTCAACCAGCGCACAAAACGTCTCAGTTGTCTTACCGCGTTTTGATCGTAGAAGCTGTTCAAAGGAAAGGAGGGGATCTCGCCGAGATCCAGGTCGTTGATGCTGTCGCGCAGGAAGCCTTCCGGACTGAGACACGCGAGCTGGACTTTGAAGCGGCCGCTCTGAGCGAGCAGCCGAGTGAGTTGCAAAGCCTGACGCTCCGATCCACCCTGGTGAAAGCTGTCGATTAATTGAAGAACGGCAGGCTTCATGTTCAGAGTTCAAGCTTTAGCTTGCTCGTCCCGCCTCAGACCGCAAGCTAAAGCTTGAACTCTAAACACAGATCGCACACAGAAGAGGTTCATCAGCTTACCAGTTGTGCTTCGCGCGACTCTTTACGGCTGGTGACTGGTCCATCCAGAAACTGCCGGTGCCAAAGCTCTAGCATCACCAAAGCCCACAAGCTCATTGAATGATCGCGACGGCCGCGCTCGTGCTCGTCCAGCAACACGCTGACGTATCTGGCATCAACGTAGCCTCGCTGCCTTGTCCGTGCATCGCTCAGAGTTTCGCGAATACGCGATCGCAATTGTTGATTGATCCATTCCTGGATCGGCACACCGAATCCCTGCTTCGGCCGGTTGAGTATTTCAGCCGGAACCAGGTCTTGCACAGCTCGCTTGAGAATATGTTAGGTCTCGAGCCCGGCCAGTTTCAAGGCCACGGGAACGCGCGTGACAAACTCGATCAGCTTGTGATCGAGCAACGGCGCCCTGGCCTCGAGTGACACCGCCATACTCATGCGATCGACTTTGGTGAGTATGTCTCCCGGCAGGTAGGTTTTACTGTCGAGATAGAGCAGACGATCGAGCGGCTCATTGCTTTTTACGTTCTCGACCAATCGATTGAAAAGACCTCCAACGTATCCGCCCGGTCCAAGCTGTCTTGAAAAATCAGACGTGTAAAGCGATCGGCGATTCAAATTCGTAAAAACAGAAACACTGTCGAGATAACGCGAGATCGGATCGAGAGAAACGTTGTGCAGGTAATTGCGTCCCCAGGTTGCGTGCGGCAGTCGCTGGCTCAAGGGTCGCATTACTCCTTCACGCAGCAGCTTCGGTAAACGTTCAAAACCGCCACGCTTTCGCTCGACCACATACCGCGTGTAACCCGCAAACAACTCGTCGCCACCGTCGCCCGAGAGGACAACCGTGACATGATCGCGCGCGAGTTTCGACACCATGTAGGTGGGAATGGCGGACGAGTCGGCAAACGGCTCGTCAAAATGCCAGGCCAGCTCGTCAACAACTTCGCAGATGTCGGGCGTGACGAAAAACTCGTGGTGGTCCGTACCGTATTTTTGCGCTGTCACACGCGCATACTTCAACTCGTTGTAGCTGTCTTCGTGAAAGCCGATAGAGAACGTCTTCACTGGTTGGCCCATGTGGCGAGCCATGAGCGCAACAACGGTGCTCGAATCGATACCGCCCGAGAGGAAAGCGCCGAGTGGCACATCGGAGATCAAGCGGAGACGAACTGATTCGTCGAGCAGAAAACGTAACTGCTCGAGATAGTCTTCTTCCTTCGTCGATTCGGCCGGCTCGAGCTCGAAATCCCAGTACTGCTTAACGGAAACTTCGCCTTCTTTAAACGTTAAATAGCATCCTGGCGGCAGCTTGTGGATGTGACGAAATATACTCAGCGGATCCGGAACGTAACCCAACGTAAAGTAAGCATCCAGCCCTTGCGGATTGAGCTCACGCTGGACGTCAGGATGTTCGAGCAGGGCTTTCAGCTCCGAGCCAAAGACGAATGTTCCATTTGCCGGAGTGGTGTAATAGAGCGGTTTTTTTCCGGCGCGATCGCG
>DATHTI010000278.1:0-12147 GCA_035463335.1 Pyrinomonadaceae bacterium
AATCGTGAGCGGGTGCACAGTGCTTTCAAACTGCGAGGCGAGGATCATGTACATGAAGATGATCGAGAGTATGAAAGCCCAGATAAACTCGGTAAACGTGCGCTCGAGCTCACGCGCGCGACCGGAGACGGTCGTCGTGTAAGCACTCGGCAGGTTCATCTCGCGTACCGTCCCTCGCAGTGCTTCGATTCGATCAGCGAGAGCATAGCCCGGCGCCACCGACGCGCGCACCGACACCTGTCGCTCGCGATCAAGACGATCAATTCGTGAAGGGCTCGTGTCGCGTACGATCCTTACGAGGTTATCAAGACGAACCAGCCCGCGTCCTCCTGATGTGCCGCCTGCTATTCCAGACCCGCCACCTCTCGACGACGGAACATACAACCGGTTAATCGTATCCACATCGCGCCGGTCTGCTTCAGTCAAACGCAACTGAACGTCGTAATCTTCGTTGATCGATTCATCTCGGAAGCGCGACGCCTCCTCCTCACCGCCGACCATCAGTCGCAAACTTGTCGCGATGTCGGAAGTGTCGACACCTAAATCAGCCGCGCGATCACGGTCGATGACGACGCGCAACTCGGGCTTGTTGAGTTTCAGCGTCGTATCGGCGTCAACGATGCCACCAAGTGTCTTCGAGCGCTCAACCAGATCGTCTGCATAACCGGCGAGCGCAACCAGCTCTGGTCCACGAAACACGAAGTCGATGTCAGTGCGGCCGCCGGCGCCGAAGTTAAACGACTGCGCGTTACGCACACCGATGCGCATCGGCGCATACTTCTGAAGTCGCCGGCGCACTTCGAGCATCACGTCCTGCTGGGTGTAGTTTCCCTTGAAGGCCTTGAGCGGGTTTCCCTGTTTCAGCTCAGTCCAAAACTTTCCGAACGAGAGCGTGCGCTCTTCGTGCGGCGCGATGCGCACATACGCATTGCCCTGGTTTACACCGCCGAGAAAACCGCCGCCGGCGGACGACAACACGAGCCGCACGCCCGGCGTTTCGAGCATGTCTTTTTCCATCGCGGTGATGACTTCATTCATCACGGCGAGGTTTGTGCCTTCCGGACCGTTGACGCTGACTTCAAACTCCGCTTCATCGACGTTCGTCGGAATGAACTCCTGCTTCACCGCGCGATAGAGCGGGATGCTCGTGAGCACGACCGCGATAGAAAGCAGCGCGACGGCGATACGATGCCGCATAGCAAACGCGAGCATGTAAGAGTAAGCACCGTCGATGAACCGATAGAAGCCGCGTCGCGAAGCCGGCGCATCGTGACCGCCCTTTGTATCGTTCACGCGAATCAGCCGCGAGCTCATCATCGGCGTGAGCGTGAACGACACGAGCAAGCTCACCATGATCGCGACGGCCGCAGTAATTCCGAACTGGTACAAAAAGCGTCCGGAAATCGACGACATGAACGACACGGGCAGGAAGATGACAACGAGAGACAGAGTTGTAGCCAGTACAGCGAGGCCGATATCTTTCGTTGCTTCACGCGCCGCTTCTTTGGCGTCAATTCTCTTCTCTTCGATGAAGCGGAAGATGTTTTCTAGTACGACGATCGCGTCGTCGATAACCACGCCGACCATCAACACCAGCGCCAGCATCGTCACGCTGTTCAGCGTGAAGTTAAGCGCCTTCATCATGCCGAACGTCGAGATAACCGAACACGGGATCGCGACGGCGGCGATCAGTGTCGAGCGCCACGAGCGCATGAACAGCAGCACGACGAGACTCGCTAGAATACTGCCGAGGATCAGGTGGACCTGGATCTCGTGCAGCGCCGCTTCAATGTAACGTGATTGGTCGCGAATAATTTCGACCTGGACGTCCTGTGGCAGTTGCGATGTAACGCGCGGCAGAGCGTCTTTCAGGCCTTTGATAACTTCGACCGTGTTCGCACCCGACTGTCGCCTGATGTCGAGCGTAACTGTTGGAACACCGTTGAGACGTGAAAACGATCGCTGTTCCTTCGTGCCGTCTTCCACACGTCCGACATCGCGAAGCCTGACCGGAGCGCCGTTCACGTTTGCAATTACAAGGTCGTTGAACTGGCGCGGATCGGTGAACCTTCCGAGTGTGCGAAGTGTTAGCTCTTCTTTCCCGGTAGTGACATTTCCACCGGGCACGTCGGCGTTCTGACGATCAAGGGCATCTCGGATTTGCGAGATGGGAATCTGGTAAGCGGCGAGACGATCAGCGTCGATCCATACGTTGATCGCGCGATCGAGACCACCCACAACGCGCACTTCGCCGACGCCACCGATGCGCTCGAGCTGCGGGCGTACGATCTTGTCGCCGAGCTCGGTTAGTTCTCTTAATGAGCGATCGGCGGAGAGCGCAACGGTCAGCACCGGAGTGCTGTCGTTATCAAACTTCTGAACTACGGGAGGAGTCGCATCTTCCGGCAGACGCCGGCCAAGCGTGTTCACGCGATCGCGCACGTCCTGTGCGGCTGATTCGAGATTACGATCGAGCTTGAAGGTCGCGATTACGATCGCGGTTCCCTGCCCGCAAACCGATCTCAATTCGCTGATGCCGTCAACAGTGTTAACGACTTCTTCGATTGGTTGCGCAATGAGTGATTCAACCTCTTCCGGCGCCGCACCGGGAAGACTCACACGCACGGAAACAGTCGGAAGATCAACGGAAGGAAAGCGATCGACACCCAGCCGGAAGAACCCAGCCGCGCCCACTACGACCAGTGACAGCACAATCATGGTCGCGAAGACAGGACGGCGAATACAAATTTCGGCTAATTTTTGCAACTTGGAACCTTTTGCGGCTAATCGACAACTTCGACAGCCTGACCCGATTGCAGGTTGCCCGGATCAACTACAATCTTTTCCCCAACGTTGATGCCCGCAACAATCTCCGTGAATTCAGTGTTACGCCGCCCTGTCGTGATCGGCTTCTCAAACGCTGTTCCGTTCTGAACAACGATTACTTTCTCGATACCTGCAAAAGTGACGATGGCATTGTTCGGAACGGTCACGGCCATCTTCGCGTCGTTGGTTACGATCTCTGCGTGCGCGAACGATCCGGGCCGCAGCTTTCCATTATTTCGTACGTCCGCTTCGACCATCAGCACACGGTTTTGCTCGGCGATTACCGGACTCAGTCGCATGATCTTTCCGAGATATACAGTCGTGTCGCCCTCGACTGTTACACGAACATCCTGGCCAGTCCGAACAGTGTGCGACTCGCGCTCCGGAATTTCAGCACGCAATCGCAACGGATCCATGCGGACGATGTTCACTACCGGCGTACCGGCCGCGAGGTATTCACCAACACTCGTCCGCTTTTCCTGAACGATGCCGTCGAGTGGAGCGACGACTGCGGTGTCTTTTAACTGTTGTCTCGCTAAGGCCAGCTCAGATCGTCGCTGCGCCAGTACTCCCTGACGGTTGCGGATCTCTTCGTAAGCGTCCTGGTAACGGCCTTCCGCGACTTTGAAGGTCGCGGTCGCGGTGTCGAATTCAGCTTTCGCGATCACGCCCTGTTCAACCAGGCGTGCCGCACGGTCGCGGTTATGACGGGCTTCGTCGAGTACTGCGCGTGCTTGTCGTACCGTGGCAGTTTGTTCGGGATCGACGCGATCGTCAGTGCCTTCCGGGTTCAGACCGAGACGCGCACGCGCCTGCGCGAGGGAAGCTTCTGCTTGTTGCACGCGGAGACGGTAGTCAGCGGAGTCAACGATGGCGATGACTTGTCCTTTCGAAACAACGCTACCGAGATCGACAGAGATGTTGCTGACGCGACCCGGGACTTTCACACTGACTGTTGTTTGATCGAAGGCGGCGAGGGTGCCGTTGGCGGTTACAGTTTCGCCGAAAGGTGTTTCCGCAACAGTCGTAGTTTTAACTTGACGCGCAGGCCCGCCCTGGCCGGGGCGTCCCTGGCCCTGACGCTGCGAAGCCTGGTAGTCACTCTTGCAGGACGTCAAAAAAAGCGCCGCCAGTAACAGCGACACTCCTGTTAAGAGAAATCGGGTCTGAAACATCTTTTGCAGTTTAACACGCGGGCCTTTGCGAGTCCCGAAAAGCCATAAGCATTTACGTAAAGTTATGTAAAGTTTGGTAAAGCAATTGTTAATTTCGGAAGCAACTGTAGGGGCGGCCCTCCGTGGCCACCCCAGCGTTAATTCCCTCAGCCTGGGGCGGCCACAGAGGGCCGCCCCTACAATTATTTTAGAAGCCTTTGCGGATTAGGTACGACGCTTTGATAAAGAACGTGCGCGCGTTGCGGCGGAAGCCGGGGACGATCTGGGTGGTGAATGGATGTGGGCTTGCGTAGTTCAGATCGTCGTTGTAGCCAGCATAGAAAGCCGTGCCGGGACTCGGCGTCCAGCCAAACAACGCCTGCGATCGCAATCTCGAGTTGAGCGTGTTGTAGTCGAGAATCAATCTCGTGAACGTCGCCTTCGTGAACTGGTACGTGCCGCGAAACGTGAGGATGTTGACATTGAAAGCAACACGACCCGTGTCATAGCGCCGCAAACGCTGCGAGTTGATGCTGAACTGCGTACGCAGCTCATTCGTCGGCTGGTAGGTGAGACTGCCGTTGAACTGAAGCAGACTGCCGCGCCCCGGATCGAGCGGCGCTTCCTGACCGAGAGCGAGCGCTGCCGGACTCACGCGCGGATACTTACTGCCATTACCGAAGTCGAGATCGAAGTGGCCCCAACGATGTGTCACCTGTCCATTGAATGCAATCTTCTTGCTGTATTGCGAGCCGGCGTAAAACGACAGGTGTTGCTTGTTCGATGAGCGCTCGTTACTCTCGCCGAAGAACGTACACTTGTTAGTCACCGAGAACGGATTGCACGGCTTCGCTTCTCTTGTTGGTCCAAACTCGTGATCAAACAACCGCTCATATCCCGGTTCCCACCACACACCCACCCAACTGTTGCGTGGCAACTGTAACTCAACGAGGTTCTCCGACTCCCACGTATACATCCGCCCCTGCCAGTCGTAGTCGAGGTGAGTAAAATTGTGAACGTGATACGAAATGATCTTCTTCTTTGGGTTTGCGTCGGAGTTGTAACGAACGGAGGCGGAGTTGAAGTTTGAATTCGTGCGCTGTACGAACCCAACGTCCGCGCGATAGTCCTGCGTGAATCCTTCGGCGTAAATCTCCCCGCCCCAGTTACGACCCGAAACGTTATAGCTCGTCGTATAACCGAAACCATTGCCGGTGCGATACCGCGTTTCGCCATCATTCGGATCGAAAAAGAAGTTGCGCGAGGTGGTTCCGAGTGTCTGGAACGTCAAGGTCGTGATTTTGTCGAGACGAAAACGGCCATCGATGCCGAGCACCTGGTTGTGTTTATCGATGAAGTTGTAACTCGTCGCGACCATGCCGAGGGAGTTTTCCTTGCCGACGTCGCGCTTGAGTCGCAACACACCGATGTAAGCGTTCTTATCGAGGAAGCGCTCGTTGTTGCAAATGACGCGCGGATCGAGAGCACGACGATCGAGACAGGCATTCAATGTTCCGCGATCGTCAGCGCTCAAGTTGCCTGGTCCATTGTCACTCGCGACCATCAGACCAAACGTATTGCGTCCTTTCTTGCCGGTCGTCTTTATCGCCACGTCCGGATCGACGATCGCGCGCGTGTGAACGGCAGTGATCGGCGTTTGAAAGATATCGATGCCTTCAAGAAAGAACGGACGCTTCTCAGGAAAGAAGATCGGAAAGCGCTGATTCGCGGTTACGACGAGCTGATCGGCTTCGACCTGCGCGAAGTCAGGATTGATGGCAAGGTCAACTGTCACTGCCGAGCTGGGGATGAACTTCGCCGTCAATCCGAGCTCAAGGCCAACGGGCTCGTTCACGATGCGTCCTTGATCGTTCACGCGTGGAATTCCGCCAAACGACGGCACGAAGCGGCTGTTTTGCGACACCGTCACACTCGGTATCAACTCGATCGTACGCTCGACGGATATCCCCTCGAGACCGGTCAGATGCCCTGCCTGGCTGAGATTGCTGTCGATGCTGCGTGAGAAAGGCATCCACGAATCGAGCTCGCTCTCAAAGCGCTGGATGCGACGGAAGAAATGCGCGCCCCAGAGTTTTCCCTTGCCTGCTTCGAAACGCAGCGACTTGAAAGGGATCGCGATCTCGACGTTGTAGCCCGTCTCGTGAATGATGCCCTTCGACTCCAGCAACAGGTCCACGCTGAAGTCTTCGCCGCGACCTTCCGTGATGATGCCGTCGGCCTGGATGCCAAGGGGATTGAAGAAGACTTCGAAACCTTTGCGCTTGTCGTTGAACGTGTCGAGCATGAAGCCGACGTAGTCGTCGTTGAAAATGTTGTCGCGCTTCGCGATGGTGGAGCGGATCTTGTCCGGCTCGTCAGTGGCTTTGAAAGCGATGTAGAGAAACTTCGGATCGAAGCCGATCAGCACTTCGGTTGGTTTGGAAGGTGGCGTGTTGTCGCCTGGCCGGATCTGGTAGAAGTCTTTCAGCACGGCGGCTTTTTGCCAGACTTCTTCGTCGAGCTTGCCGTCGATCGTTGGGGGTTTGTCGAACTTTGGGAGGGTGACGGGTTGTGATTTTTCAGGTGGAACGACGAGAGCGGCGGCTTTACCGGTTTTCACGTCGGGCGGCGCCTCCGTAGAAAGAGATTGGGCATACGCCGCGAGGCAGCACAAAAAAATCAGAGCAATGCAGAGCAACGCGGCCTTCATGAAGACGTTTACCTATCGCGGTTAGGAGGCTCTCGAAAGGTTCCCGCTCATTTGGACGCACGCGGTCCAAAGAATCTTCCCGAGCGCAGGGCTATCTCTCTGTGTAAACTCTGTGTTCTCTGTGTCTCTGTGGTAACGATTGCCGATCAACCACAAAGACACAGAGAACACAGAGGGTGCACAGAGAATCTGTTACTGGCGGGGACGCAGAAGGATCTTCCCGTCGCCAGTCCTGAGTATAAATACTTTACCGCCGTTGCCGATTCTCCAGCGCTTCATGCGGGGCGAGGGCGTGATGTCTTCATTAACTACAAAACCCTCGTTACCGAGCTCTTCCATTGAATTGGTTTCGATGGTGAAGCTGGAGCCGGCCGGAACCGTTAAGGAAATCGTCCCGTCGCCAGTTCGCGCCGTAACGCCGTTGAAAGTGCCGTCGAGAGCGATCGGGCCATCGCCGGTGCGCGCATCGACTTGCCCGTCAAACTTGATAACGCGAATGAGACCATCGCCGGTGTTCACCTGGAGCTGTCCACCGCTATTGGCCACCTCGATCGGGCCGTCGCCCGAGCGCAGCGTGATCTGTCCGCTGACTCCGTCGAGGCTCAATGGGCCATCGCCTGACGAGACGTGCAAGGTCGACTGACGCGGCACGTAGAGCTCGAAGTTCACGCGGCCGCTGACGTCTTCGGTGTTGAGCGTGCTGATCGAGATTGCGTCACCCTGCTGTTGCGACTGGACCGAGATCTGTTTCAGCGTTTCCTCGTCCGCGGCACCTTTAGTCGCGTTGTAGGTCACTTCGTTTTTGTCCCAGCCGCGCACGGTCACCTGACCGTCGAATGTGCTCAAGGTAATACGCGGCGCACTGCCAACGTTAAACGTTCTCGTTTCCTTGGCAGTGAATCGCTCACTGTTATAACCGCCGCTGCCACGCGCGATGACTTTCGAGCGAACTTCCATTCGCTCTGCACGAGCGCGTTCGCGTTCGATCTCGCGCTGCGCAGCTTCGATCTCACGCTGCGACTCGCGCATTGCCTGATCGACTTGTCGCCGCGCTTCGCGCTGGGCCTGACGAGCAACACGCGCAGTTTCAACCTTCGCTCGCAACGCGTGCGCGGCTTCCGCCGCCTCGACTGCCCGGCTAATATCAACCTCGACCGCACTTTCAACTTCACGAGCTGAAACCTCGCCCTGGAGCGACGCGGCCGGACTCACCGGCAAACCGTCCTGAGCGTGAGTGATCCTGATTCCGCCGTTGACGTTCGTGAGCTTAATACGGGGGCCACCGGTTCCGATCTGGCCGTCCATGCTGTGTCCCACGTACTCACCGTGTTTGATCTTCAATCCGAAGTCGTTGCTGATGCCGCCGTGGACCGTGCTTGCACGAATCGAGGCATTCGCATTGGATGGAATGACGAGCGTGACACCGCCGTTGACTGATCCCAGCGAGATCGGCTTCGTTTCGTCGAGCTGAGTGAAAGTGGCTGTCAGTGGACCATTGATGGTCGACAATCGCACTTCATTGATAAGACCACGCGCATTTACACGACCGTTGATAGAGCTGGCTTTGACGTTGCCTTCAACGCCATCGATGTCGAGTGAGCCGTTTACCAGCTCGATCGACTCGAGTATGGCTTTGCGCGGAACAGTCAGCGAGTACTCGACCGTGGCCGGATTATCGTAACGTCGCTCGTCACCACGGAAGTTCATGTTCTCGTACGGATACTCGGTTTTGATTCTGATATTTTCTTCGGTTGCGTTGACTTCGATTTTCGCTTCGTTCAGTCGATCTCTACGATACGCTTTTTTGATTGCGTCAACTTGCACGGAGGCCTGATCCCAGACTTTGATCTGCACGCCGCCGTTGATGTTTTCGAGACTGATGCGACCGGTTGGCGACAGTGGATACGTTTGGTGAAACTCCTCGCGCAGCTCTTCGCCAGTTTCACCGACAGCGTTCGTGGCATCTGCTGCCGGAACAGATGGAACGGGTCTAAGATCCTGGCCATGGAGCCCGCTTGCGGCGGCCGGTCCAGCTCCGTTACTGGCCAGGGCAATAATCAGCAGAACTACACCTATGAGGCTTTTCCTTAACATTGTCTTTTTCGTTTCCTGTTAAAAAGGTTAACTGGCACTGCGTAGATTAATACCACGGTTCAGTGTCTTCAAAAGTATTTCACGATCGCGAGGGTTAATTTTGATTGTATTGTGCCTGCGAGATCTGGCCCTGAACGTGAATTCCGGCATTTCGGCTGACGTTGGAACTCCCACTTCCGGAAATTGAACGTTTGGTATGCGCACCTCAAACTCGGCTGCATCGATGTCGATGCGCTGGAGTTTTTTGAGCCTGGCGATCTCAGCATCGCTGGGGATAGTGGTAACGGGTCGAGTTCCCCTTTTGATCTTGTTTGGTTGAGTGCGAGCCGGCGCTGCCGCGGCCGATTCTATTAGCCAGGGAAGTTCGACGGACGGGACTGACTGTTTACTGTCACAGCTCTCGAGCTTTTCGATTCTTACAACGGTCTGCGGGATCTGCGGGATTTCAGCGGGAGCGACGTTGCCGGACCACTGTGCGACCAGGCGGCTCGCGTCCAATGTTAGGTTGTGAACTTCCGTCAACTCCTTCATGGAGTGCGAGAATGCGGTCAGGCCCACCACCAAAAGCAGTATCACGAGGTAACCTGATTTTTCGCCATTTCGTCTCGTGCTATTCATTCCCTTGACCTCTTACTTTTAGGACCGGGAGCAGTCAGTTCTGAAGTAACTAGTTCCAACCGCCCCCGGCCCTTCTGCGTTGCTCTATAGTCAATACACCGGCCCTCGAAAGGTTGTGACAAGAAAGTTTTGCCACAAAAAGGCACAAAAGCACATAAAAGATTAGATCGGGTTCGTGAAATCCATTTGACCCCGCTCCGTAGTCTTTTATGTGCTTTTTGTGCCTTTTTGTGGCTAGATTTTCTTGAGATGGACGGTGCCGCCGAAGGATGCGATCGAAATCGTCGCGTCACCTGTGCCGCAAATAGCGCTCACGCGGCGCAAAACATATGGCGCGGCGGACACGGCAGGTTTTTCAACCGCGATCGGCGCGACAATTGGTCCGGTCCGGGGTAATACTTTTCCCTTTGCGTCCGGCGGTTTCGGCGTGGGCGTGCCTTCAGGTGCCGGAGTGCGCGGCCTCGCGGGCGGTGGCGTCGGAGTCGCTTCTCGCAAATACTTCAACGCAAAATCGGAAACGATGTCGTGCCTCTCTGAAACGTTTGCAGTTAATCGGAACGAGGCGTCAGGCGGCATCCCTAAAACTACGTCGCCGGTGATGTTCTGAAAGCTGTACAAACCTGATTTGGCCAGCGGCCCGGTCATCGTAACTGTGCCATTGACGGTCTTTGCAGTGACTTTCGTATTGCTTACCCTGCTCAACTGAATATCACCACTCACCGTGCCGACTTCGAATGTATCGTCATCCATCGACTGTTTGACATTTATGACCTCGACCACACCGCCAGCCGAGCTCAGATTGACGCGACCACTCGAATCTTTCAGGAAAATACTGCCGCCGACACTTCCCGCCTCCACCAGTTTCGTGGCGCGCTCAATCACGATATCGCCGTTTTGAGAACCGGCGTAAGCTCCTGCGACTCCCGTGATCGTGATGTCGCCGTCGCGTGTTTGGACTTGCACGGTCGCACCTGCCGGCACTTCCATGTCGACGCTTGCGAGCGCCTGGCAGTCGAGCCTCGGCTTCGAAACCCTGGATTTATCCAGCACCATTACGTCAACGCGCGTCGCCGGCGTGGTCGTATCTTTGACTCTGTCGATACGTTTGAAATCGATCTGCGCGGCGTCAGCCGAGCGAACGTGAATCTCGTTCTTCTCCCAGCCGCGCACCTTCAACGTGCCGGACGCAACACAAAGCGTGACAATGGCTTGCGGGTCGACCGGCATCGACCGGTCAATTCTTTGAGCTGGCTCTACGCCTGGTTGGGGATCGGTAATTTCGTGGGCGGCGGTGGAACCTGCCAGAGAGAGAATGAGGCCGATTACTGCCCAAATTACAAACAACTTCTTTGTCAACTTAGGCCGGCCTTTCAGTGTCCGCGACCTCCGCCGACACGGGCATCGGCGATCGTATTGAGAAGGTCTACTTTGCTTTGATAGGCAGCAAACATGAAATCGGCCGCGTCGGGATCATTTGGATTGCTCTTAGCTGCGCTACGAGTGGCCGCGATAGCGCGATCCACCACTGCGAGATTACGTTCGTACTCAACCTGCAAAGCAGGTCTCATGTTCTTCTTATTAGATTTAATTGCTGAATCCAGCCGTGCGATGGCTTGCAAATAGGAGCGCTCACCCGGAATCAGTTTCACTGGAGTGGGACTCGGCAGAGCGCTTACTACCGGAGCAGCCTTGTTGTAACGAACGGGTACAAACCTCTTTGGAGTTTCGCGTACCTGTGTTTTGATTTCCGGATTCGTGATCGCGACTTCAGTATTCTTTGTCGTGTTTGAAACCGGTGGAAGCTGCGCAATTTGTTGGTTGTTGTTCTTCTGCTGCGATTGTTGATTGCCAGCCTGGACGTTTGCCTTATCGTCAAGCGGCGGCGCGGTAGTAGTCCTAAACTTCACGACGCCGGCGATAGCGGCAAACGCCAGTATCACCGCCAGGCTGGCATAACCGAGAGTGCGCTGTGTTCCGAAATTGAGTAGACCGGAGAAGAATCCTGCCAGACCCCCGACTTTTTCTGTTGACTGCGCCACAGCGATGCGATCACCGAGGACCGCCTCGTTGATGCGTTCGCGCAACCGTTCGGTCGGCACGCTCGCCTCAAACTCCGCTGCGAATGCCGAGTTGAGGAGTGCCGACTCCTCTTCCAGCTCGCGCGCCGCAGCCGCACAGATCACACATGAAGCAAGATGCGACGTGACGCTCTCCATCGTCTCGATGGAAAGCTCGCCGTCGAAATAGCTTTGCAGCTTGCCCTCGTCCAAACACCGTGTCATCGTTTGCCTCCGATCTTACCGTAAACCCTCGCAAACTCTTTGCGCCCGCGTGCCACGAGGCTGCCGATGTTTGTCTCTTTGAGCGACAAACTGGTGGCGATCTCGCGGTATGAGAGTCCCTGTTGTTTGAGCAACAGGCAACTTCTCATCGGCTCTTTGATTTTGTCGAGGGCGCGGCGAGCTTCTTCGATCGCCATTCGGCGTTCGTAGTCCTCTTCCGGCGCGTCGACAAAAAAGCCGTTTTCGGCGGTACTCTTGTGATACTCGTTATCGCGAACCATCGAGCGGCTTTGACCCCGCAAGGTGTTTCGCGCCACGTTAAGAGTCACACGCAGAAGCCACGCCCGCAGTAATTCCTCCCCGGGCGTGGAGTTGAGATTGCGATAAAGTCGTAAAAACACCTCCTGCGTCACGTCTTCAGCCAGGGCTGAATCGCGAACGACAGCTCTTGCCGTCCTAAAAA
>DATHTI010000279.1:0-19904 GCA_035463335.1 Pyrinomonadaceae bacterium
GAAAGAGTTTCTCGACACGCATCCCGAGTCGAAAGCACGTCCGCGTGCGATTGAGCTCTTGATCAGCACACATGCAGGTCTCGGCGATCAGAAGTTGAAAAACAGCGACATCGCGGGCGGCATCGAGCAGATGATGCGCGCTATCGAAGAGGCTGATACCAGCATCTCCGAAAAACTTTTCTCGGGCGTGATCGCGCAGATTCCAATGAACTTGTACCTGCGTGGCGAGCGCGACGCAGCTTTCAAAGCCGCGCAGAATATTGAAACCAAATTTGGCAGCGATCCGAAGCGTCTGCTCGAGGTGGCGGGCTTTTATCTCGGTATCGAGCGAGGAGCGGAGACGGTTCGCATCGCCGAGAACGCGGTGAAGCTGGCGCCCGATCTGGCTGAAGCACATCGAATGCTCGCCGTCGGTCTGCACATCTCTTTGCGACTCGACGAAGCCGCTGCTGAGTATAAAAAGGCCCTCGAGCTCGATCCCAAATCGACAGCATCGCGCAGCAGCCTTGCTGATCTTTATCGCGCCGCTGGTAAGAACGAAGAGGCGCTCGCACTCTACAACGAACAGCTTGCCGCCGATCCAAAACACAAAGCCGCGCGCGCAGGAAAAGTGATCGCACTGTTTGAGCTCAATCGCACCGATGAAGCCAACAGCGCTCTCGAAGCCGCGCTCGCCGAGGAGCCACGCAACCTGCCGTTACTCTCCGGCGCGGCCTACTGGCTCGCAGCCCACAACAACAACGAGAAAGCTCTCGATCTTGCACTCAAAGCAACCGCGGTCGAACCGCGTTACACGTGGGCGCAGATCGCGTTGGCCCGTGCACTTGTCAATACGAACCGCCCGCTCGATGCTGAGCGCGCGCTGCGTTATGCGCGACAGTATGGAAAATTCCCGACGCTGACTTATGAGCTCGCGAATGTGTTGGCGTCGATGGGACTGTATGAGGAAGCAGCCGAAGTTTTGCGTGAGTCGTTCACGATAAAAGACGATCAGATTCAAACTTACCTCGCCGGCTCCGTGCAGGTGAGTGATACGAGTTTTCTCGATCTGCTCGCGCCGGAGCGACGTGCAGGCATTTTCCAATCAACTCCAGCAGACACCGCTGCGAATGCCAAAACGATGAAGGCGTTGCTTGCCTTCAACACGGCAATCACGCCTGCCGAGGGACAGAAGATTGACGAGGCGGCGGCAGTCGCTGCGGCGAAGGACTTTGCAGCGGGCAGCGACAACATGCGTCCTTTCCGGCAGGTGTATGCGGCGAGTCGTTTGGCGCGCAACGGAGTCGGCATCAAGACCGCACTCGACCTGATCGCGCAGGCTAAAAGAGCGACTGACGACGCGCTCAAAGTGCCCGTGCTCACACTCGCTGTGCAAGCCGATGAATTTCGCGACTTGCGTGCGGCTGCAATTTCGTCAGGGAGTGTTCCTGCCGTTGCGCCCGCTCCGACGGAAGTGCTCGAGAAGATTTACAAAGGACGTTTGGAAGATCTCGAAGGCTGGGCGCTCTTCAATGAAGAGAAGTATTCAGACGCCGTCGTCCACTTGAAGAAGGCTGCGGAGATCCTGCCCGCGGAGACACCCGCGTGGCGCACCGCTCTCTGGCACCTCGGTGCGACACTCGAACAGTCTGACCAGAAGGAACAGGCGCTCGAAGCGTACATCAGGAGTTACAAAGGTGAGCCAGCACCATCGGCAGTTCGTCGATCCGTGATCGAACAACTTTACAAGCGCGTCCACGGCTCGCTTGATGGACTTAATGAAAAGCTGGGTACGGCGGCAACAGCAGAAGCACTTAGCACTTCGACACCAGCGACAACTGCGCCGGAACCTTCGACACCAACCGCGCAGCCAACAACAACGCCCGAACCCGCTCCGGCTGAAACTCCGAAATCGGAGACCCCAAAATCGGAAACTCCGAAATCAGAAACTGCGCCACCTGTATCTGACGAAGCGCTCAAAAGCGTTTCGGCACGCTTGCGATCAACGGTAAAAGTCACCGGACGCATCGTGGATGCAAACAAAGTGGGTATCGCAAACGCAACTGTTGTGTTGATTAGCCCGTCGGGCAGTGTGATGGCGGCGACGACCGATAACGACGGCAACTACTCGTTCAAAGTTGCGCCAACTGAGAAGACTTACAGGGTAATTCCTTCAAAGGACGGTTACACCTTCTCCCCGATCGATCGTACTTTGCCTGGATTGTTTGAGGATTTGAAGGAGATCGACTTCGTGGGATCAAAGCCGTAACCACAGATTACACAGATAATCCGTGTAATCTGTGGTTAAGCTTTTCTTCTTACTTATTGTTCGTGTCCGGAACGGTCACAGGTTTTCCTTCAGCGTCGTACATTTCAACTTTCCCATACTTCGCCAGGATCTCACGCGCCTTCGCAGCATCTCCAACCGCAACCACCTGAAGGCGGCCCAGGTCGATATACTTCTTCGCCGCGTTCTGCACGTCAGCAGCCGTGATCGCCGAAACCTTCTGCGGATACGTGTCCCAGTAATCAGCAGGCAGGTTGTAGAGCTTCTGCGTGATGATGTTCTGGAGGAGAGTCCCCGGCTGCTCGAGTGACAATGCAAAGCTGCCGACAATCGCTCGCTTCGCATTCTCGAGTTCCTCGGCGGGCACGGTCTCGTTACGCAGACGATTGAGCTCGTACATAAACTCCTTCATCGCGCCCTCGGTCACGTCAGTTCGAACTTCAGAGCTTGAAATCCACGTGCCTCTGAATTTCGATCCACCAAAGTTGCTGTACGCACCGTAGGTGTAGCCCTTGTCTTCGCGCAGATTCATGAAGAGACGTCCTGATGGACCACCACCGAGAACGCGATCCGCCATCAACACTGCGAAATAGTCAGGGCTGGTGCGCTCGATACCGAGCGTGCCGAGCTGCAACACAGTCTGCACTGAGCCCGGACGATCGATCAGGTAAATGCGCGATTCCGACTGCGCGGGCGCCTGCGGAATCGTCATCGCCGGGACATCGCCCTTCGGCCAGTCACCGAACGCCTTCTCGAGCTTCGGCAGGATTTCCTTCATCGTGACGTCGCCGACGATCGCGATGATGGCATTGTTGGGACGATAGTAAGTCGAGTGAAAGTCAGCGAGGTCTTTGCTCGACAGCTTCTTGATCGACTCGGCCGGCGCTGCAATTAACGACGCCGGATGGCTCGTGCCGTAGATCGCTTTCTGGAACTGCTCCGCCGCGAGAAACTGCGGAATCGAACGCTGCAACTGAAGCTGTGCGAGTGTGCGTGTTTTGAATTTATCGACTTCAGCCTGCGGGAACGTCGGATTGCGAATGACGTCGGCAAACAACTCGAGCGTCTGGTCCAGGTTCTCGACGAGACCACTCGTGCTGACCGTACTCGTCATCGACGACAGGCCGGCGTTCGCAGCCAGTGTCGCTCCGAGCGCGTCAACCTGCTCCGCGATGTCTTTGCTGGACCTCTTGGTGGTGCCTTCACGCAACAACGATGCAGTGAAGCTCGCGAGTCCGCGATAGTCAGGCTTATCGGCAAGACCACCACTCAACACCACAAACTGCATGTTGAAGGTTGGCACTTTGTGAGACGGAAGCAGGACCACCTGTATTCCGTTCTTCAGCGTCGCTTCTTCAGCGCGCGGCAGTTTTACTTTCAGAATTTCCTTGTTGACAGGCGCTTTGCCTTTGATGACCGCGCCTTTTGTGGTTTGCTGCCCTGGACCGGTTTGCGGCGCTCCCTGGCCGAAAGCCAAAGACGACACGAGCACGATCAGGATCAGTGCGACGATAACGTTACTTCTGGTTTTCATCATTCTCATGGCTGTAACTCCTTTACTGTCCCGATGCGCCGGTCGCGGGCTTTGCCTTCGGCTTCGGCGTGGTGATTACAACGGTGCGATTGGTGTCGACCAAATACTTGTTGGCAACACGCTGCACGTCTTCTTTGGTGACCGCGGCGACCTTGTTGAGTCGCTCGTTGATCAGGTTCGGCTCGTTGTAGTAGACCGTGTACTGGCCGATGGAGATCGCTCGGGAGAGTGAGCTTTGCAGGCCGTTGATCAGGTTGCGTCGTGTCGTGTTCTTCGCTTTCTGGAGCTCCCAGTCAGCGATGGGCTCTTTCTTCAGCCGATCGATCTCGGCGTAGATGGCTGCTTCGATGTCTTCGGTCTTGACGCCTGGTCTAAGAGTCGCGTTGGTGTAGAGCGCGCCGATGCCACGCTTCTCATCCATGAAACCACCAACACCGCTGACCATCTCTTTCTCTTTGACGAGCTTTTGATACAAGCGCGAGCTCTGGCCGCTTTGCAGTATGGCGCTCAAGACTTGCAGCGCGTAAAAGTCAGGCGTGTTTCCTTCGACAGCTTTGAAAGCGAGATCAACGCGCGGCGCACGTGCGAGCACGTCGTCAACACTCGCACGACGCTCTGCTTTCTGCGCGGGCTCAGTCATGTCGACTGCCGGTGGATCCGGCTGGCGGGGAATGCTCTCAAAGTTGGCGCGAATCTTTGCGAGTGCATCGGCTGTTTTGAAATCGCCGACTAACACGAGCACTGCGTTGTTAGGTGCGTAATACATCTTGAAGAACGAGGCCACGTCTTCGACTGTGGCAGCGCTCAGATCCTCCATTGAACCGATCACGGAATGCTTGTACGCGAAGTTGTCGTAGATCAGCTCCTGCTGGATCTCGCCGCTCTTGCCGTACGGTTGGTTGTCAACGCCGAGGCGTCGCTCTTCCTGGACCGCGTTGCGTTGGTTGTCGAGATTTTCTTTGGTGATGGCCAAACTCTTCATGCGATCAGCTTCGAGGAAGAGACCGAGGTCGAGTTGGTTGGCGGGGAGAACTTCGAAGTAATTGGTGCGATCTTCGTTGGTGGTGCCGTTCATGTTACCGCCGTTATTGAAAACGAGCAGGAAATGTTCACCGGATCCAACATTCTCGGAGCCTTTGAACATCATGTGTTCAAAGAGATGCGCAAACCCGGTGCGACCCTTGCGTTCGTTGCGCGAACCGACGTTGTAAGTGATGGAAATTGCCACTACGGGCGCAGAATGATCTTCAACAGTGATCACGCGCAAGCCGTTCTTCAAAGTGGTCTCTTTAAAATCGACTCGCACGTTGCGAGGGCCCTGTGCCTGGGCTGAGAGAACCGCGAGCGCGCAGACAAACAGCGGGGACAAAAACTTAGAGACGCGTCTCATGCTCAAACTCCTTTGGATGTGGATGTGTATCGGTCGAAGGTTTTTGGACTACTACCGCGTGTGTGGGAATGTATGCGGTGGAGAGTACAGTGTCAAGCCCGCGAGAGCCATCCACAGATTGCACAGATACCTCCATGTTTAAGCTTCTGTGACATCTGTGGAATCTGTGGACGGATTTCAGCCAACCGCTTCTGGCTTCTTACCATCCAAAGTCCTCGACTGTATAATCGTCGCAATAAAAGCCATGAATAGAATCAAGCTCAGCTTCCCCAGTATTATGGCGGTTTTTGCCGTCCTTATGCTGGCCCTCGCAGCCAACGCCCAACAGCCCGCGCCTCAGCAAGCCGCCAGCCGATTTGATGTGACGCACTACCGGATCGAAGCTCAAATTATTCCCGATCAGCATGTGCTCCGGGCCGGCGCTGACATCACGTTTGTGCCGCAGGATGCCACGCGCTCGGTCGTCTTCGAGCTCAATGGATCGCTGAAAGTCGAGAGCATCGAGAAGGACGGCAAGGCCCTGACTGGCTACGTTCAGGATGCAGTCGGCGTCGGCTCGCTCGGCCCGAGCGTTCGCATCGACCTGGGCACCGTTGTTCCTGCAAACCAGCCGGTAACACTGCGGATTCGCTGGAGTGGCGCACTCGTTTCGCCGGAAGGCGGGCCGCTCGCGACCAAGCGACTGGCTTACGTCGGCACCGAAGGCTCGTACCTGATGTATGCCTCGCGCTGGTTTCCTTTTCATGACTATGCCGCCGACCGGGCAACTTCCGACATCACGTTTATCGTGCCGTCAGGCTTGCAGGTGGCAGGCACGAGCGACGATCCAGTAGTGGCTCAACCGGCGCCGAAAGAGGGTGCGGTCCGGTATCGCTTCGTGCACCGGCAGCCAGTGCTGATCGGAAATTTCGCGGCCGGACAGTACATCAACAAGAACCTGCGTTACGCGAATTATGATCTTAACTTGTACGCGATGCCGGGCAGCGAAAAGCGGCTCGAACAGTATGCCGAGATCACCGGACGCGTGCTCGAGTTCTACACCAAGAAGTACGGTCGCCCGCTTTTCGGTAATCGTTTGGTCGTCGTCCAAATCGACGACGAGAGTCTCGACGCTTACTCCGGACCAGGAATGATCTTCCTGTCGAGCAAGATGTTCGATACAACGCGACCTGTTCCGGAAGAAAAGATTCAGAGAGAGATTGCTTACCAGTGGTGGGGCCAGACTGTCGGTTTGAAATCGTTTGACGATGCGTGGCTTTCGCAGGGACTCGCCGAATGGAGTGCGTTTGCTTATCGCGAGACTACGTTGACTGCCGGCGGTCTCGATGCGGCCCAGCGCGAGCAACAGGAGCGTGCGTTGACGTTCGAACAGACAGCGTCGATTGCTCGTGCGCCGAATGCCCTTGACGACCAGTCAGCAGCGTACCAGTCGATCGTGTTCTACAAAGGCTCGATGGTGTTTCGCATGGTGCGCGAGACGATCGGCAAAGAAAACTTCGATCGCCTGCTCGCGACGTTCCTCGAAACTTACAAGGGCAAGAACGCTTCAATCGACGACTTTGAAAAACTCGCGGTGAAGATCTCGAACGATAATTTGCGTTACTTCTTCGCGCAGTGGGTTGAAGGAACGGGCGTGCCGGAGTTTACGGTCGACTACCAGATAATTCGGACACGCTCGGGCAAGTTCCGCACGCGCGGCACAGTGAAACAGAACCTCGAGACGCTGCGCATGCCGGTGGAATTGCTGTTACGCGCGGAAGCCGACAACCAGCAGAAGATCGTTCGTATCGACGGTCGCAGTGAGGACTTCGACTTCGAGTCGAATGGGCAGCCGATTGAGGTGGTTGTCGATCCGAACAACAAGATCCTGCGGATGTCGGATGATTTGCGTGTTTCGATTATTGCGCGACGCGGCATCGAGCAGATGAAGGAAGGCATTTATGCCGAGGCACAGCAGCAGTTTGAAGCGGCGCTAAAGCTCGATCGCTCGAATTCGTGGGTTTACTACAATCTCGGCTTGCTATTTCTGGAGCAGCGCAACTGGCAACAGGCGCTCGACAACCTTGAAGCTTCGCTGATCGGTAATTTGAAGCCGTCGTGGATCGAAGTGTGGGCCCACATCAAACGCGGCAACGCTTACGATGCGAAGGGCGAACGCAATCGCGCGGTGTACGAGTACAACAAGGCCGTGCAGTCAGGGATCGATTACGACAACGCGCAGGCGATAGCAAAGAAATACCTGGCCGTGCCATACGATCCAAAGGCCGAACAAACCGCGGAAGCTAATACACCAGGAAACTAATCCGCGTTTATACGCGTAAATCCGCGGCCAAAATACTGATCTTGTACTTCTCGGCGGTGCGGATCATTTGATCCCGATCGAACATCAGCGTTTTCCCCGCCGTGATACATAAGCAGGTTGCGCCCGCTTCGACCATCGCTTCAATCGTCGGCACGCCAACTACCGGCACATCGAATCGCATATCCTGATGCGGCTTCGCCACCTTAACTACGGTTAACCTTCCCTTCGCGAGCCGACCTGCGCGCCGGATCGTCTCGTCCGTGCCTTCCATGGCTTCAATCGCCACACACGCCTGACCGCGAACGACGATTGTCTGGCCCAGGTCCAGCCGCGCTATCTCGCGCGCGATCTCCAACCCGTAATTGATATCTTCGCGCTCCTGTTTCGAAGGCTCGCGCCGCGTCAGCGTCCCGCTCTGCGGCAACGAATCCTGTAGAAAATAAGTCGAGTCAACCAGCTCGATTCCTTCACTCTCAAGCTCAGTAGCGATCGCGCCGATCAACGCGTCAGTATTCCGGCGCGGCAGTCTCAAAAGCACCTTCAACATGCGCGCGTCCGGCACGGCGCGACTGAAGATCTGAACGTGCTTCACCTGCCCGGCCATGATCGCCTTCTCAACACCTTCTTCCTTGAAGAAACGAATCATGCGGCCGAGCTGGCCGATGCCAACCCACTTCACGCGCTCGGCGAGCTGGTCCATCTCAGGATCAGTCTCCTCGCGGATTGCGGCCACGACGAGCGGCACTCCTGAACGGCGTGCGCCATCGACTACCATGAAGGGAAACTTGCCGTTGCCCGCGATCAATCCGAACTTCATTTGGTGACGCCGCGATCGGAACCTTCGATGAAGCGAAGCAAATCGGAGACTTCGGGAGAGTCAGTGATCTCCTGCTTGATACGTTCGACGGCCTGAGTGGTGTTGAGCTTTGCGGAGAGCAGCAGGTGAAAAGCGTGATGCAGGGCATCGATCGACGCGCGCGAGTAACCGCGACGCTTCATGCCCGTGATATTCAGTCCGTAACACTTCGCGTGATTGCCAACGGTCAGCGCGAAAGGCAGCGCGTCTTTGACCACGACGGAATAACCACCGATGTAAGCCTCTTTGCCGACGCGACAAAACTGGTGCACGCCGGAATACGCGCCGATATTCGCGCGATCCTCGATCACGACGTGACCGGCGAGCGTGGCCGCGTTTGCCATGATGACGCCATTGCCTATTAGACAGTCGTGTGCGACGTGGGCCTGCGCCATGATGAGGCAATCATCGCCGATTCTGGTAAGCATGCCGCCGCCGGCTGTACCTCTGTGAATAGTGACGAACTCGCGAATGTTGTTGCGCTCACCGATGACTGTTTCCGACGGTTCACCTTTGTATTTCAGGTCCTGCGAAGCGAGACCGATCGATACGAATGGAAAGACGTGTGTGCCCGCGCCGATCGAAGTGCGGCCATCCACAACGCAATGGGATTCGAGTCTGACGCCGTGGCCGAGCTGGACCTCGTCGCCGACGATGCAATATGGACCGATGAAGCAATCGTCGCCGATTCGCGCACCCGGACTCACAACTGCAGTGGGGTGAATGCTCGTCGGGTGAGTGGCTGTAGACATGAAATCCGTGGACTACTCCCTTGGGGCGACGATACTCATGATCTCCGCGTCAGCGGCCAACTGGCCGTCCACCTTGGCCTCGCCGCGCATGCGCTGCACGCGCGAGCCAATGCGCAATGCGGTCACCTCGAGGACCAACGTGTCGCCAGGCACTACGGGGCGACGAAAACGCGCTTCCTTGATGCCCGTAAACAAAACGAGTTTCTGATCGCGATCCTCGATCTCACGCAACGCCAGCACGGCGCCTACCTGGGCCAACGCTTCGACAACCAGTACGCCAGGCATCACGGGCGCGCCGGGAAAGTGGCCCTGAAAAAACGACTCGTTGATACTCACCTGCTTGATGCCGACAATTCTTTCGCGCGGGACGAGCTCAACGATTCTGTCAACGAGGAGAAAGGGATAGCGGTGCGGCAGTAGCTGTTGAATGGCCTGTGCGTCGAGAACTGTTTCCATCATTATTAGCCACAAAAAAGCACAAGAAGCACAAAACTTCAAGTTTCGTACTGCTTGTGCTCCTTTGCGGGTCTATTCTGGCGGCGTCGTTGTTGTTGCTGCGGTCACAGGATTCTTGCTGTTGAAGTCGTTGATGAACGCGCGCGTGATGTCGATCGCTTCCGCTGCATAGAGCAAAGGCACTTGCGTACCGTCGATGATCACGTTGATGCCACGCGCTTTGGCAAAGGCTTCGAGCGCTTTGCCAATCTCGTCCTGCAACGGCGTAAAGAGCTCCTGGCGACGACGATTGTAAGAAGCCTGAGCATCCTCACCCTGGCGCTGAATGTCTTTCTTCAACTGGTCCAGTTGATCGATCTTGGTCTGCAGCGCGCGTTGATCGACCGGCGCGCCTGCGGGCGCCTCGCGCAGTTTAGTAATCTCAGACTCGAGCGTCTGCGCACGCGTCTGCATCTGCGTGAGATTGTTCTTGACTGCTGTGAACTCGCCGTTCAGCTTTGTCACTACACTATTGAATTTCGCGATCCCGGTTTTTTGATCGAGGAAGAGATCAGTGTAGATGATCGCCATCTTGCTCATCGGCAACTGCACTGTAGCCGCAGGCGCTGACGTCGCTGGAGCAGTGGCCGTAGGACTTGGAGTTGGTTGAGCAGCAGGACGTCCGGCGGGCTGCTGCGCGCTGGCAGACGCAGCAAATGCCGCGACGAGCAACGCGCTGACTGGAAATAAGTGATGTCTAATCATGGTCTTTTTGAAACCGACTCTGTGCAACCACAGAGGGTTGCACAGAGAAAATTCAAGTCCCGTTACGGCCGCGTTACTGACGCAGTCGCGGGGTTCTTGCTGTTGAAATCGCTAATGAAGGCACGCGTGATATCGATGTTGTCGGCGGCATAGACCACCGGCACCTGGCTGCCATCAACAATTACCGTGATGCCGCGCGCTTTGGCAAACGCTTCGAGCGCTTTACCGATGTCCTGCTGCAACGGCAGAAAGATTTCCTGGCGCCGCTTCGTATAAGCCGCTTCGGCGTCTTCACCCTTGCGCTTGAACTCGGTGGTCATCTGCGCAAGCTGATCTCTCTTTGTCCGGATAGCATTTGGATCCGCGACGGTCTGAGTATCTTCAATCTCTTTCGTCAGAGTTGTGATCTTAGTCTGCAGGGCCTGCAGCTCAGCCTGGCGGGGCTGAAATTCACGATTCAGAGTGCCCAGCAAACTATTGAATCTGGCAATACCGTTTTTCGGATCGAGAAAAGCGTCCGAATAAATCATCGCCATTTTGCTGTCCGGGACGGCCACGTTCTGTTGTGGCGCCGCGGTTGGCGGAGCTGCGGGCGTCGCGGGTTTCTGTTGTGCTGACACGCAAAATGCAGCAACCGTCAGCACGGCAACCGCAGCGGAAAAACGAGCTATCTTCATGACTTTCTTGTGGTACTCCTTAAGTTGAGGCGATTGGACAAAGCCTTTAGTTGTTCATCCAGCCACCAGGGGTTGGCTCAGGCGATCAGAAAGTGCGCCCGACACTAAAGCGAATGACTCTCTTTTTTTCGTTAAAGAAGAACGGAAACCCGTCAATGAATTGGTTTGGCCGGGCATTTGGATTATACGCAAAGATTAAACGAAACGGTACATTGATGACGGGGACCTGAACTCGGACCTCCATACCCAGACTCGACCTGTAATCACCGAGTCCGTTGAACAAAGACTCGGACAGCTTCACGACGCTATTGGTCTGGGCTTCGCCACGCAGGAATACAGGCTGGAACCCCGGAGGCAGCAACGTGAACGGATCCGGCGGATCCAGTCGCTGTGCCGCTTCGAGCTCGGCCGCACTCACGATGCGATTGTCGCGAGCCACGAGACTGAAGGACGACGATGCCGCGAGGTTGTTGTTGTTGCAAAGCGCCAGCGAGCTCAGGCTGATCGGTACCGGAAGCGGAATTCCATTCGACACGAACCGCGCGCAGTTGATCACACCAACTGAGCTGAGAAATGGCTGATCCGGCAAAAACTCGCTCGAGAACGCCTGATCAGACTTGGACCTGAGATTGAAGGCGCTGCCGATGTCGGCAAAAGCCGCGAGCTGCACTACGTCGCTGACGATGGGAATGCGGTATTCGAAGTTGCCGAGTATCTGCGTGTCGCCACCGACTGAAGTGAATGAGCGCGGGAGGGCGGCAATGTTGCTGCCGGACGAACCAGTGAAAACTCCGAGAGCCGCAGCCGATGCCGGAAAACCGGGGATCTGCTCGGGCGTGCCGACCGGGTTCGAAGCAACCACGACGTTCTGAGACGTGATGAACGTGTCGACCGGCGCGATCGGGCTGATTGAGCGCACGTTGTAACCGCGAATTGTGAACTCGTCGCCGAGGAAGAAGCGCTCGAAGATCGGAACGCCGTCGACAAACGCAAGCGAGTTGGCTTCCCGGACTTTAGCCGTGGTGGCGAAGCTGCCTACCGTTCCGGCAATGATTCGAAAACCAAAAACCTCCGGATGCTGCGACTTCTTACGCCGCATCGGGAAGAATTGCGTGTAAGAGAGCGTCGGTTGATAGGTGCGGACGTCGCCACCCAATCCAGCCACGGCCATCGCAACCGAAAGCTCGCGGCCCGAGGTCGGGTCGACACTGGCATTACGCGTGTCGTACGAGAACGTCAACGTTCCGCGGCTCGTCAGAATGTTTGGCTGACGATAGATCACGGGAATGAACGACTGTGGATTGTTCGGATCGGTGTTGACTTCCGGATCTTTCACGCTCGACAACGATAACTGGTACGAGGCTCCGATACGCGAGAACTGGGTGAACCGTCGCTTGCGATAAAACTCGGAAAGCGGTGCGCTGATGTAAATCGAGCCGCCGTAAGAATCTCTTGTGAAGAGGTTCTCTTCGTTGATGTCGTTGAAGTTGAATTGCGCGCCGATTAAGTCTTCCTGCGCATTGATGTTTTGCGAAAGGAACGTTCCCTCGCCGAAGAACTTCTGCGAAAACGCAAACACCGAGAAGCCGGCGCTGATTGGCCGGTCTTTGATGTAAGGCTCGGTAAATGAAAACTGGAACGACCGCTGGCGATTGCCCGCCGCGAGGTTGAACGAAAGCACTTCACCGCGTCCGAGCAGGTTGTTCGTCGAGTATTCCAGACCGAAGAACGAGCCACCGATACCCGAGATACCACCATTGAACGAGATCTGCTGGCGACCGCGCTCGCTCACCTTTAGCGAAAGATCGACAGTCGCTTCTTCATCGTTGGTGCGGCGATCGACGTCTTTGTCTTTGTCGATGGGATTGAAGTAGCCGAGCTGGTTGAGCTTGACGACCGAGTATTCCCAGTAAGCGTCGTTGTAGATGTCGCCTTCGTTAATGAGCACTTCACGACGCAGCACGTTGTCGCGCGTGAACGTGTTGCCGACGAATTCCAGGCGGCGCAGCGTAAACTGCTTGCCTTCTTCGATCGTGACAGTGAAGTCGACTATGCCTTCGTTTGGATTCGCGGGATTGTCTTTGAATGACGGAACGGGCTCGGCGGTGTATTCGATAAATCCCTGTTGCCCGTAAAACTTTTTGAGGTTCTCAAACAAGCCTTTGCTGACTTTTTCTCCGTCAGCGATGTCGCCCTTGTTGAGACCGATTACTGCCCTGATCTGCGCTTCGGAGAAGATCGAGTTACCTTCGACTTTGAACTCACCGAGGCGATAAACCTTTCCTTCCACGATCGGAACCGTGACCCGCAATCCTTCATCGACTGACGACAAAAACGGCAACGGCAGGATCGGGAAACCGGTGCGACGACGGCCGACACTCTCGACGCGCGGCTCGCCGGTACGCGCTTGCAGGTATCCCTTCGAGCGCATGTAGTTGGTTACGAGCCGCAGGTCGTATTCGAGTTTTTCACGGTCGAGGATGTCGGAGCTTTTGAAGCGCGTGATCAGTCCCGCTTCTTTCACGTACTTCATCGAGCCGCGCAAAGCGCCATCGCTGAAAACCGTGTTGCCTTCAAACTGGATGTCGACCACGCGCACCCGATCGCCTTCATCAACGTTGAAAGTGATCGCGAGTGACGTTGCCGAGACTTCTTCGGTTTCCTCGGTGACAGTCGCATTCGGATGGCCGCCCGCAGCGAGCAATTCCTTGATGACTCGCATCGCGTTGCGGATCTTGACCGGGTCGTAAATGCTTTCTTTTGACACGCCGACGCGACGCTCGCGAAAAGCCTTCAGCACGTCCGATTCGGCCACGCTCTTAAGACCTTCAAACGTCAGGTCGCGAATAATCGGCAGCTCTTTGACTTCGAAGATGATGTTCACGCCGCCGCGTGGGCCGTTTTCAGTCAACACACGAGTGGCGGTCTTATCGAAGAACGTCAGCGAGAGCAGCGTCTGGTAGTCGCGCTGGACCTGTTCGACGTTGTACGGGTCACCCGGCCGGGTCTGGATGTAATAAAGAATGTCGTCCTTGCGCAGACGACGATTGCCGATGATGTCAACGTTCTCGACGAGTCTTTGTTGTTGCGGTTGCGGTTGAGTTTGCTGGGCTATGACCCGTCCCGGTGTTGCGAAGGTTGCGGTGATACCAGCTAAGAGGCTCAAGAAGATGAGCCAAAACGCGCGATATGAGTGCATAGGCACCAATTCCCTCAATAGTTCTTACCGGGCCTCAGAAACTTCGGGGAGCTTATGAGTGCTGAACTGGTTACGAAGACAGCCCTTTGATTCACTGCCAGAATTGCCAGTTGCCAGCTTTTGAGTAGCAAAGTGGCGCATTATAAGGTAAAAACGGGGAAACTCCAAAAGTGTATTAGCCACAAAAAGGCACAAAAAGCACAAAACATTTATTCTCAATTTGTGCCTTTTGTGCCTTTTGTGGCTATTAATGAATTAACAGGGCGTCGTCAGCCGCTTCCACACCTTCGGGACGGAAGTCGAGATCCTGGCCGCTCAGGAAGACTTCAACGACCGTCGCGCCTTCCAATTGACCCTGAATCAACGCTTCTGACAGGGGATCTTCCACATATTTCTGCAAAGCGCGCCGGATCGGTCTCGCGCCGTATAAACGGTCCGCGCAGGTCTTTTCGACAATCCAGCTCTTCGCTTCGGGCGTCAGCCTGATCTCAAACCCGTGCCGGTTCATCGTCTTGTTGATCTGGTCGAGTTGTAACTGGACGACCTCGAGCAACTCGTTGTCGAGCAGTTGGTCGAAAATAATGATCTCGTCAAGACGGTTGATGAATTCGGGATTGAACGTCTGGCGCACTGACGACATCACCATCTCTTCCACCTTTTCGCGCGTGGCGTCGGTGTTGGCCTGGAACCCGAGCGTGCCCTTCTTCTGAATGAAGCGGGCGCCGATGTTCGAGGTCATGATGATGATGGCGTTCTTGAAATCGACCGTGTTGCCGAGCGCGTCCGTCAGTATGCCGTCTTCAAACACCTGCAAAAGAATGTTGAAGATGTCAGGATGCGCCTTCTCGATCTCGTCAAACAACAACACTGAATACGGCGAGCGTTTGATGCGTTCCGTGAGCTGGCCGCCTTCTTCGTGACCAACGTAACCCGGCGGTGAGCCGATCAGCTTGGAGACGGAATGCTTCTCCATAAACTCCGACATATCAAACCGGATGAGCGCGCGCTCGCTGCTGAATAGAAACTGTGCGAGTGAGCGGGCGACCTCAGTTTTGCCGACACCGGTTGGGCCAAGGAATAGGAACGAACCGACCGGACGCAGCGGATTCTTGAGTCCGGCACGCGAGCGCCTGATCGCGCGAGCGAGCGCGGAGATCGCCGGACGCTGCGAAATGACACGCTTGTGTAGCTCGATTTCGATCCGGAGGAGCTTCTGGGTCTCTTCTTCTTTCAGCGAGTTAACAGGAATGCCGGTCCAGCGGGCGATCACGTCTTCAACGTCGTCGCGCGTTACTTCAGCCGAGACGAGCGCATCTTCATGTTGCATGCGCAGGCTCGAAGTGTCGCCGTAGGATCGCGACCATTCATTCAGCTCGTTCCAGTCAGCGAGATTGCCCTGTTCGCGTCGCACGCGGAGTTTCACGCGTGCGCCGGCTTCGTCAATCACGTCGATTGCCTTGTCGGGCAGGAAACGATCTGGAATGTAGCGATGCGATTGGTAAACAGCGGCTTGCAGCGCTTCGTCGGTGTAACGGACCTGGTGAAAACTCTCGTAACGCTCGCGCACGCCGTCGAGAATGCTTACTGCTTCAGCTTCGGACGGAGGCGGAACTTTCACGGCCTGGAAACGTCGCTCAAGCGAGCGATCTTTCTCGATCGACTTGCGAAACTCCGCGGGCGTGGTCGCGCCGATACACTGGATCTCGCCGCGTGATAACGCCGGCTTCAATATGTTTGCCGCATCGAGTGAGCCTTCCGCCGAGCCTGCGCCGACGAGCGTATGAAGCTCGTCGATGAAAACAATGTACTGCGGGTTCTCGACGAGCTCGCGCATGATCTGTTTCAGTCGCTCTTCAAACTGGCCGCGATACTTCGTGCCCGCCACGATCAATGAGAGATCGAGTGAAAGAATGCGCTTGTGCTCGAGGAACGATGGCACGTCGCCACGCACGATCCGCTGTGCGAGACCTTCGACGATCGCGGTTTTGCCGACACCTGGCTCACCGATCAGTACCGGATTGTTCTTTGTGCGGCGGCAGAGAATCTGTACGACGCGTTCGATCTCGGCTTCACGTCCGATCAGTGGATCAAGCTTGTCGTTGGAGGCGTCGTCAGTCAGATCGCGGGAAAATTCTACGAGATGTGGTGTGTCTTTTTTTTGAGACGTTCGGGCGTCGGCTCCGGACTGGCGTGCAATTTCGTCGCGAACCGCGTTCAGACGCAGGCCACGCTCGTAAAGTATCTCGGCAGCCATTGAGCGCTCTTCGCGAAGCAGTCCGAGCAGGAGATGCTCGGTGCCGATGTGCCGGTGTTGCAGGCGATCGCTTTCCTCGTGGGCGTAAGCGAGAACGTGCTTGGTCTCGGGCGCGAGCGGCAGCTCGACCGAGGTTGAAATCTTTTCACGAAGGAGTGTGCGACCTTCGATTTCCTTGCGAATTGATTCAATTGAAACCTGCGCGCGCGGGAAAAAGCGCCCGGTGAGCGTCTTGTCTTCGCGCATCAGCCCCAGCAAAAGGTGCTCAGGCTCAATGGCCGGAGCTCCGAACTGAGACGCTTCGTAGCGCGCGAAAAAGATCACCCGTCGCGCTTTTTCAGTATAGCGTTCGAACATCTTGGTATCTGTAAAACGTCCTTATAATTACCTTTGCCGGGGGAAACAGTGCTTCGGCAGTTGCGCGCATTATAACCTAGATAAAAGTAGTAACGAAGCGATGTTTTCAGGCTGGTGTCCACAGATTACACAGATTCTATAAACCAGTCTGTGTAATCTGTGGATAAAGTCGTCCAGCTTCGAGCACCAACACCCGATCGCACATCCCCGCCAAACTCCCACTATGCGTCGCGAGAATGGTTATTGCTGAATGTTTATGCGCATAATCGATGAGCGTTTGCCCTATCAACTCGCTAATCACATCGTCAAGATTGCCCGTTGGCTCATCGGCCAACAACAACTTGGGCTCTGTAATCAACGCCCTCGCGACGGCCACACGCTGCTGCTCGCCACCCGATAAATGTGAAATCGGATGGTCCGATCGGTCATCTAAACCGGTTTCGCGCAACAACTCCATCGCCCGCTCGAACGCACGCCGCTTTTTCCACCTCGCAATCAACAACGGCAAAGCAACGTTCTCAATCGCCGAGAGATCCGGCAACAAGTAGTGAAACTGAAATACAAACCCAATCTCTTTCCGATGACCATCCAGCGTGATCGTGCCGTGGTCCGGCATCTCCAATCCGCCAAGCAAGTGAAGCAGCGTCGACTTTCCTGATCCCGACGCGCCCGTGATCGCAATGCTCTCGCCCGCATTCGCCGCGAACGTGACGCCGCGCAAGACCTCGATGCGCTCTCCATTCGGCGCAACGAAACTCTTACGCAAATCGACCACGCTGATCATGTGTCGCGCAACGCCTCGACCGGCCGCATGCGCGACGCGGCACGCGCCGGATAGATCGTCGCGAGCACACTCAACACGAACGCCACCAGCGCCGCCAAAAACATCTCACCCGGTCTCGCGATCAGCGGCACATTGCTGATCGAGTACACATCCGCGGGCAAGCTCACGAGCTTGTAATGATTTCCGATCGCGCACGCGATGAATCCGATTACCACACCGGCTGCCGCACCAATCGCACCCACGATTGCGCCTTCGATGATGAATAGCAACATCACACCAGCGCGCGTAGCGCCGAGTGCGTTGAGGATCGCGATATCGCGTTGTCGTTCAACTACAACGAGGATCAGCATCGTCGTGATGTTGAGTGCTGCGATCGCGATGATTAGACCAATGATGAACAGGCCCATGCGCCGCTCGAGCGCGAGCGCGGCGAAGAGTGGCTGGTTTGCTTGTTGCCAGTCGATGATCGTGTAGCTGTTGCCGAGGGCTTTTAAAACGTCAGCGCTGACTTGTTTTACGTTATCGATGTCGTGCACCTGTACGCTCATCACGGAGGCGGCGTGATTGTTTCCGGCAAACTCGCTCGCGGTTTCCATGCCGACGTAAATCCACGTCGAGTCGTATTCGAAGAGTCCTGAACGAAACATGCCGGCGACACGCAAGCGACGTGGGGTCGAGTCTTTTGCCGGCTGCACCTGGAACACGTCGTTGAGAGCGAGACCGATTTGGGCCGCGAGATCTGCGCCAACGACGGCATTCGGAGTTCCAGTAGACGTTTCGAACAGTGGTCCAAACGAGCCTTCGCGCAACCATGCTGATTGGACAGCGTCTTTGTCGATACCGCGAATAACAGCGTAACCAGGGCCTTTCGTTCCGGTTGCGAGGGCGCCGTCGTAAGTCGTCGCCGCAGCGCTGACAACGCCGTTCACCTGCTTCAAACGCGTCGCCAGCTCGGCATAATTTTCAATCGCACGCCCATCAGCACGCACCACACTGAGGTGCGCCGTGCCCTGCAAAATCTTCTCTCGCATCTCATCGCGGAACCCGTTCGACAGCGCAAACGCGATAATCAGCGCCGCAACCCCCATCGCAATCCCGAGTATTGCGGCCACCGACGTCGCCCTTGCGAGCCGTCGCTTCCTCCGCGACCGCAAGTAGCGCAATGCAAGAAACAGCTCGTATGGCATACGTCACTTAACCACAGATTACACGGATGAAAAATACAGATTTAAATGAATCCGTACCTATCCGTTTAATCTGTGGTTACGGTTTTGGTGGACACTTCTTAGTATCTTCCGGCCTGTTTTCCGGCAACAGCCTACTGAGATTTGGATTATCACGCGCCGCCGGATCGCCCCTCCAACTGATCTCATAAATCGTGTCGCTCACACGCCGGAAACTAAAATGCTTCTCCAGATCAACGATCACCGGTATCTCATCGCGCTGCCAGCTACACGGCACCCACCACCGCGGATCCGCATCGATAAACACGCGCCGCCGGTGATTCAAATGATTCTGCACGATTGAAAACAACTTATCGCCCGGCCACCCGCCACCTGTCCCAATCGACTTCCAACGCCCCGCACCAATCGACGCCCAATAGTTAACGGCGATCGTCTGCGCTCCCGAAATCATGATCGCGTCCGGCGGCACCTGTTCTAATCGATGCTTGTACTCCTTACTCATCGCGCGCCGTTGAATAAATTCGCTGCTCACCGGCCGCGCGAAAATGGCAAAGATCACAGCCAGCAACCCGATAAGAAACGAGCACGCAAACAACGCCCGGCGCTCACTTCCGACACGCTTTTCGGCAATCCGCAACAACCAGAACGCACCCAACGGCACGATCCCCGGCAAACCAGTTAAAAAGTAACGCCAGTTAACAGTCGTGCTGTAGTTGAAAAACAACAACAGGTTCGCGAAGAACGCTACCGCCCACAGCAACAACATCGGCGACAAACGTCGCCTGTGCCATTCGAGCACGGGCGCAAACAAGTTCGTCAAAAACACGATCGGCGCGCTGATGAAGTAAAGCATCACATAGGGCTTCAGGTTGCTGAGCTGCACCGGATGCCGCGACGACTCATCACGCATCGACTCACGCCAGCCATGCCAAACCCAGCGGTAATGCGGATCGGTGATGAACCAGTAACTAAACCATCCGATTGCAAGCACTACGAAAAGTACACACGACAGCGCGACCCAAAACACTTCTCGACGTTGAAACTTCCAGCCGAGCAGGAACGGCGCCAGCACCAGCCACGGTGTGTAAAAAGCGATCGTCTCACGCAGGTTCACTCCGAGTCCCATCAGGCCCGCACCCAGCAGCAACA
>DATHTI010000280.1:0-3231 GCA_035463335.1 Pyrinomonadaceae bacterium
GCCCAAGCCGCGCTACAGGTCCGGAGAGGAGCCGACCGAGGCTGAGAAATTGTAAAAACTCAACCACGGATGACGCGGATCGTAAATCCGGATTTTTTCCGTGTCATCCGTGGTTAGTCTTCCTTAGCTTCTTCGTCCCAAATAAGTATAGACGGGTCGGCACTGGGGTTGCTTAAGGCTCGGTGTGGCCGTTAGCGTTCAGAAAGTTGCCGTTCATTCCGACGACTCCGAGACCGACTTCACGGGCTTTGTGCGTGTGCGGGGTGCGCGGGAGCATAATCTCAAGAATATCGATCTGGATTTGCCGCGTGATGCGCTGGTTGTGTTCACGGGCGTGTCTGGTTCGGGGAAGTCGTCGTTGGCATTCGGTACACTTTATGCCGAGGCGCAGCGACGTTATCTCGAATCTGTTTCGCCTTACGCGAGACGTCTCTTTCACCAGATGGCGGTGCCCGACGTCGATCAAATCGATGGTTTACCGCCGGCCGTCGCACTCCAGCAACAACGCGGCTCGCCAACCACGCGCTCGTCTGTCGGCAGCGTCACGACGCTCTCAAACCTGCTGCGGATGTTGTACTCGCGCGCCGGCGATTATCCGCCGGGCCAAACCATTCTTTACGCCGAATCGTTTTCGCCAAACACCGCGGAGGGTGCGTGCCCGACGTGTCATGGACTCGGTCGAATCTACGAGGTAACCGAGCAGTCGATGGTGCCGGACGACTCGCTCACGATTCGTGAGCGCGCGATTGCCGCATGGCCCACTGCCTGGGGCGGACAGAATCAGCGCGACATCCTAACCACACTTGGCTACGACGTCGATCTTCCATGGCGCGAACTGCCGAAGAAGGACCGCGATTGGATCCTCTTCACCGATGAACAGCCACGCGTGCCTGTCTATGCGGGCTACGATCGAGACGAAGTACGGCGCGCACTGAAGCGCAAGGAAGAGCCGAGCTACATGGGAACATTCACGAGCGCGCGGCGTCACGTGCTGCACACGTTTGCCAACACCCACAGCGCGCTCATGAAAAAACGCGTGGCCCAGTTTATGGTGGGCACCGAATGCCCGACGTGTCACGGCAAACGCCTTCGTCCCGAGTCGCTCTCAGTAAAGTTTGCAGGTCTCGACATTGCTGAAATGTCGCGGCTGCCACTCAAGCGTTTGGCGACTGTGATACGCCCGTATGCTCACGGCACTGCGCAGGGACTTGGAAAGCTGAAGAGAGACCATCCGGAGAAGGCGATTGTGACGCAGCGAATCTGCGAAGACCTCGCTGCACGGCTCATCGTGTTACTCGATCTCGGTCTCGGTTATCTCTCGCTCGAACGCAGTACGCCCACGCTGTCGCCTGGTGAGTTGCAACGCCTGCGACTCGCTACTCAAGTTCACTCCAATCTGTTTGGCGTCGTTTACGTGCTCGACGAGCCATCCGCGGGTTTGCATCCAGCAGATACGGAGGCACTCCTCGCGGCGCTCGACCAGTTGAAGGCTTCCGGAAACTCGCTCTTCGTCGTCGAACACGAGCTCGACGTGATTCGTCATGCTGATTGGATTGTCGATGTTGGACCAGAGGCTGGCGAGCACGGAGGCGAAATACTTTACAGTGGACCAACCGCGGGACTCGAGCGCGTAAAAGAATCGCAAACCCGGCGACATCTTTTCGGTGAAGTCTCACTTCCGTTCCGTGAACCGCGCACGCCCAAGTCATGGTTGAAATTGAAAGGCGTCACGCGCAACAACCTGCACGATCTCGACGTCGAGTTTCCGTTAAGCGTGTTCACCACCGTGACCGGTGTGTCGGGCTCGGGCAAGTCGAGCCTCGTGAGTCAGGTCTTGGTGGAACTGGTCGCGGAGCAATTGGGCCATCACCTCCAGCCGGATGAGGACGAACGTGAAACACTCGAAAGCACGGCGGTGGCGACGCTCGGCGGCCAGATAACCGAGGGCATAGAAGCGATAAAGCGTTTGGTCGTGGTGGACCAGAAACCAATCGGTCGCACGCCACGCTCTAACCTCGCTACTTACACGGGGCTCTTCGATTACGTTCGCAAGATCTTTGCTGAAACTAAAGCGGCGCGAGCGCGTCGTTATGATGCCGGACGTTTCTCGTTCAACGTCGCGAAAGGCCGTTGCGAAAATTGCGAAGGTGAAGGCTGGGTGATGGTGGAGCTGTTGTTTCTGCCGAGCGTCTATGCGCCTTGTCCGGTCTGTCATGGCGCGCGATACAACGCGAAGACTCTCGAGATCAAGTATCGGGATAAGAGCATTGCCGACGTGTTGCAAATGACGGTAGACACTGCTTGGAAATTCTTCGCTGATGAGCCGCATGTTCATCGTTCGCTCGGTGTGTTGCGCGAGGTCGGACTCGGCTACATCCGTCTCGGCCAGTCGGCCACCGAACTTTCCGGCGGCGAGGCGCAGCGAATCAAGCTTGCGACTGAACTGCAACGAATACAGCGTGGCAACACTCTGTATATCCTTGATGAACCAACGACCGGACTGCACCCGGCAGACGTGGAGAAGCTGATGGTCCAACTCGATGGCCTCGTCGAAGCCGGAAATACCGTGATCCTCGTTGAACATGATATGCGCGTGGTTGCCGGGAGCGATTGGGTAATCGATATCGGACCTGGCGCCGGTGATGAAGGCGGGCGAGTGGTGGTTGCGGGAACGCCGGCCGACGTAGCGAAATCAGCGAAGAGCCGGACTGCGCCTTATCTTGTTAATTCTGGAAATCTTGTAATCCAGTGAACGTTTTAGACAGGATGTCAGGATTTTCAGGATGAACAAGACTCACCCTTAGAAACTTCATTTTCGCTGCTTGCGTACCAGCCCACTGATGCGAGCGATCGTCTACAGCCACGGAGCTTCGGCTGATGTGCTCAATTCTTGGCGGGCCCAATAGTCTTTTGTTAGTGGCGATAGAGGCTGAGCCTTGTAAAAAAGTTGATAGAGTAGTCCCGCATCTTCCACGCATCGACTTATCGACGTCCGGTTACTGGTGTTTTAGGGAAAACGGAAATTCTTGGTATATCTAGGGTTACGGACAACATGCCGGGGTGGCGGAATGGCATACGCTGCGGACTTAAAATCCGTTGTCCGAAAGCATCTTGAGTCGCTCCCTGTTCCTTCCTGCTCATCAACAAATGTCTTTCCATTTGCTCTCCCTTTCGGGTGCGCATCCTAGAGGGCTTTTCTATTCAGTTTCGCAGAGGGCTGTTTTATATAGT
>DATHTI010000281.1:0-18248 GCA_035463335.1 Pyrinomonadaceae bacterium
AGACTGGTGAGTTAACCAGCCTCTTCCATCCGCGACGACAACACTGGGACGAACATTTCGAGCTACAAGGAGTTTATGTCGTAGGAAAAACTGCGGTTGGCAGGACCACGGTTCGAGTATTAGATATGAATTCAGATGACCAAATCGCCCTTCGTTCATCGTCAAGCTAATACTGGATCAGGCTGCCCTCGCGTTTGGCGCGGCGGACGGCGCGGCTGAAGACCCATAGGGAGAAGGGGAGGAGGATGACGAGGAAGGCCAGGAGTGTGAACAGCGGCTGTGTGACCTGGGCGAGGCCGTGGCCTTCGATGAGGACCTGGCGGATGCCCTGGAGGCCGTGAGTGGTGGGGAGGATCAGGGAGATGCTGCCGAGGTTTGGGCCGGCATAGGTTTTTAAGAGCTGTGTTGGGAAGAACACCCCTGAGAAGAGGGCCGAGCCCGCGCCGAGGAAGATGCCGAACGGATCGCCGCGCTTGAACACCATCGCGAAGCTCGCCGAAAGTATGCCGAGACACGCGAGCACGACCGTCGTTAGTAAGAGAAATATAACTGCCAGAAAGAAGCTGCCGCGAAACTGCACGCCGAAGAACACGCGACCGAAGAAGAGATATAGAAACGAGAAGAAAGTCGTTTCGAGAAAATCCCACGCGGAGCTGGCGACGATAATCGTCGGCAGGTTAATTGGCGTCAGCAGGACGCTTTCTAACGTACCTTGCATTTGTTCCTGCCTGATCGAGTTTGCAAGGCTGGAGAAGCCGGTCATGAAGTAGTTGAGGACGGCAAGGCCGGTGAGCCATGAGGCGAGCGGGTCGCGCCATTGGGTGAATTGCGGATCGGTGAAGCCCGCGAAGATCTTCGAGATGAAGAAGAGAGTTGTGACGACCGTCAGTACCGAAAGTATTCGCAAAAAGAACTGCATGCGATAACTAACGAACAGGCGAAAGTCACGCGCTACGAACGCGAATATTCGACGCGGAAGTAACTTAAGATTCTTCATACCTTTCCAACACATCGAGCAGCGTCGCTCGTTCGGTCTCGATATCAACGATACGTTTACCACCGGCCTGGAACGCTCTTATCTTCTCATCCAGAACGTTGTCGTTGTGTTGTCGTGTGAACGAGACTTTTTCCCCATCCCCAAAAGTTATGTGCACGATCTCAGACGCAGACGTTAGCTCGCGCAGGTTGCGTGGCGTGTCGATCGCGCGAATGCGTCCGCGGCTGATTATGGCCACGCGCGCGCAGAGCGTCTCTACTTCAGCGAGGTTGTGTGACGTTAATAGAATCGTGACTGGCGGATCCTGCTCTGCAAGCGATCGGATCAAGTCTCTCATTCGCGCCGCCGCCAGCGGATCGAGTGAGCGTGTCGGCTCATCGAGTAACAGCACTGGCGGAGTGGCGAGCATCGCGCGCGCCACGGCCAGTCGTTGCTTATTACCAGTCGACATTTCGCCAAACCGGCGGCGCGCGACTTCATCCAGCTCGAGTTTCGCGAAGAGATCTTTGATCCTTTGCCTCGCGACGCGATCAGAGAGGCCATGAAGGCGGGCGAAGAACATCAGGTTCTGCTCCGACGTCAAACGCCAGTAGAAGCTTCGTTCTTCAGCAGTCGCTAACCCGACCTGGCGGCGCACGTGCTCGTCATCACGGACACTGTCGTGACCGTGTACAGCGACCGTGCCGGTTGTCGGTTGGACGAGCGTTGCAACGATCTTCGTTAAAGTCGTCTTGCCCGCGCCGTTGCGGCCGATCAATCCGAAGATCTCGCCAGTCTCAACATCGAACGAGACATCACGCAGCGCCTCAACCGGATCTTTGACAGGCCGGCGAAAGAACGCGCGCAATCGCCGGAAAGGCACGGGATAAGTTTTCGACAGGTTGCGGATCGAGATGGCGCTCATCGAGCTCGTTGCCGGGGATCGAGATACTCGCGCAGCCCATCGCCGATGAAGTTGAATGCGAGGACCGTGAGTGCAATGGCAACGCCGGGAAAGATCAACGCGTGCGGCGCGGCTTGCAGTGTCGATAGATCGCGAGCTTCTTCGATCATGACGCCCCACGACGGCGCAGGTGGCGGTACACCGAGGCCAAGAAACGATAGCGCCGCCTCAGATAAAACTGCTCCGGCCATTCCCAAACTTGCCTGCACGATCAGCGGTTGAATTGCATTCGGAAGTATGTGGACCAGCAGTATGCGCGCGTCGTTTGCGCCGAGTGCACGTGCGGCCTGAACAAAATCGTATTCACGAACTTTCAACACCTGGCCGCGAATCAGACGCGCGTAACCAACCCAGCCGATAATGCACAACGCGAGAATGAGTTTGTTCAAGCCGGCGCCGAGAAATGCAACCATCGCGATCGCCAGCAGCAGACCGGGAAACGCGAGGAAGACGTTGAACACATAACCCGAAACGATGCGGTCGACCCAACCGCCGTAGTAACCCGCGAGCGCGCCAAGCAGCGTGCCGATTACGGCAGACACCGTGACCACAATGATGCCGACCTTCAACGAGATGCGTGCGCCAAACACGACACGCGAAAAGATATCGCGACCCGTGGAGTCGGTGCCGAACCAGTGAGCTGCGGATGGCGGCAGGTAACGCATCGAGAGATCGGTCGCGCCGACATCATACGTCGCGATCCACGGCGCGAAGAGTGCGACGAGCACGAGGACAACTACGATGACCACACCAATTATCGTTAAACGATTCATCTACAATTAACCACGGATTAAGCTGATTACGCGACCCGGATACGGGGATCCAGCCAGCGGTAGACCATGTCTGTGAGCAGGTTCGCGATGATGTAGGTCATGCTGATCACGAGGACGCAGCCCTGCACGACGCGATAGTCGCGTTTTCCAATCCCGTCCTCAACCAGCAACAACCCGAGCCCGGGCCAGCCGAAGATCTTCTCAGTGATAATCGCGCCGGCAAGCAACACACCGAGCTGCAAGCCGAGAATCGTGACGACCGGAATGAGTCCATTCTTCAACACGTGTTTGTAAACCACCGTACGCTCGCTCAAACCTTTGGCACGGGCAGTCCGAACATAATCCTCGCCCAGCTCTTCAATCACCGAGGAGCGCACCATGCGCGTCAAAATCGCCGAAAGCGCGGCGCCGAGCGTGAAAGCGGGAAGGATGATATCGCTCCAGTCGAAACGTCCAGAGGGCGCGAGCCAGCCGAGTTTCACAGCGAAGATGTAGACGAGCATCGGTCCGATCACGAAACTGGGTAGACTAATGCCCAGGAGTGCAACGACTGAGGCGATGTTGTCGATTATTGTGCCGCGATTCGTGCCGGCAATGACGCCGAGCGGGATCGCGATCAGTATCGCAATCAGCATTGCGGCAATGGCGAGCTCGATTGTCGCTGGATAGCGCTCGAGAATCAGATCGATTACCGGACGATCGTTGCGAAACGAGAGGCCCATGTCGCCGGTGAGCAGCGAGCGCCAGTAATCAACATAGCGATTATCGACACCATGCCAGGCGAAGTGTCGCTCACCATTGTTGTCGCGTGGAAAAGAGAAGAAGAAGGGTGGCCGATCGAGACCGTGCTTCTCGCGAAACTGCGCAAACTGTTCCGGAGTCGCTTGTTCGCCGAGCACAGCGACAGCCGGATCACCGGGTACGAGCTCAATTAGAAGTGTGACGAGAGAGACGACGGTCCAAACAACGAGTATCAGGATCAGCAGTCGTTTCAGGAGGCCCACCGCCGCGCATGATACAACATCCACAAAAAGAATTAGCCACGAAAAGGCACAAAAAGCACATAAGCTGAAACGCGGAAGGGCTCCAGTTCCATTGAGCGCTCCCTCATTTCAGCTTATGTGCTGTTTGTGCCTTTCGTGGTAATTAAAAACGTAGCCCGGGGCAGGTTCGAATACTCGCACAGCCCCGACAACCGCGCGCTTACCAAACCGTACCCCGTGACTACGTATCTGGTTGCAAACTAAGCGCTGCAACCAATCCCACAAACTAATTCGGCCTCATTCCCATGTGTAAGGCCGCAATACCACCCGTCAGATTTTCAAAACTAACCTGAACGAAACCTGCCTGCTCCATCAGGAGCGAGAGTTGAGACTGGTCCGGAAACTTCTGAACCGACGCCGGCAGATAGGTATAGGCACTTCGTGAACCGCTAATAAGGCCACCCATCCACGGCAGCAGTTTTCTGAAATACAGATTAAACAATGGTCGAAGCATCGCATTCGCTGGTCTTGAAAACTCGAGCACAGCCACCCAGCCGCCCGGTTTCACGACTCTGGAGAGCTCTGCCAGACCACTTTCGACACTCGACAGGTTTCGCAATCCAAACGCGATTGTCGCCACGTCGAATGTGCCATCTCGAAAGGGAAGGCCCAACGCATCACCCTCAATCAAGCGTATGCGACCGGAAATCTTACCGGCAGCGACATCCAGCATCGGCCGGCAGAAATCAGTCCCAACAACTCCTGCTCCCGTAATTTCAAACAACGTGATCGATAGATCGCCCGTGCCGCAGGCCACATCGAGAACGCGCGCGTTGCTCGACGAGAGCTTGTCGCGCACTCTGTTTGCTACAATCCGGCGCCAACGTTTGTCGACGTTGCCGGAGAGCAAGTGGTTCAAAAGATCGTAACGGCCCGCGATCCTTCCAAACATCTCGCGAACGCGGCCCGCATGTTCCTTCGCGGCACTTCCGTTCTCAAGCACAGTTAGTTAAGCCAAATCTGATTCAGGTTTGGTTGCAAGACGCTTGCAAACAATTTGTGATTACCCGGGATTGTTATTATTCGCCGGTTTCGTTGGCGGTTTTTGCGATGGAGCCGGAGCTGCGATCTCGCCCAGCACCTCGAATTGATAACGGCCCTGCAACGCAGCCTTGAGTGGAGCCGATTCTCCTGCGACAACTGAAACCACAGTCTTGTTGAAAAGTCGATTCGCAACACGCTGGATATCGGCAGGTGTTACGGCGCGTAACAACGCGATCTGATCCTGAGGTGCACTCAAGCGATACGTATCCGCGTCGAGCCACGGATCTGCAAGTGCATCGGGTTTTGTGAGCAAGGTCATGGCGTCGCCAATCAATTCGTTCTTCGCGCGTTCCAATTCATCGGGTGTGGCCGCAGTCGTCATCAATGATTCGATAACTTTTCTCGCGTTTGCGAGTGAATCGGCGGCATTCAGCTCAGTAACTGTGGCGCCCATCACGAAAGCTCCGGGCAAAACGTGAGCATCACTTCTGGCGAAAACCGGTTGTTTTGCCAGCTCGGGTGAACTTGCCTGCCAGCGATGTTGTGCGACTCGCGCCAGGACCATTGTGATCGGAAAGTCCGCGTCAGATCTCGACACACCACGCACGGCCAGACGCAACTCGACACTTGGGCCAGGTACGTTAACGATCAATGTTCGTGTATCAGGTGGATTTGGCTGACGAAATGTGGTCGGTATGATCCGTTCACTCTTGCGCCATGGACCGAGTAGCTGTCGCAACGTTCTCATCGCGCGCTGTTTCGTTACCCCACCGATGATTGCGAGCGTGGCGTTGTTTGAATTCAGAAAACGTTCGTGCGTCAGCATCACATCACCGCGTTCCACGCGCGCCATATCCTCGGGCGAGCCGGCGGCAGGCCGTCCGTAGGGAAAGTCGCCGTAGAGTCTTGCTGCGATTGCCCGGTTAGCGACTTCCGTCGGCGAGATGATCGTGTCGCGCAGCAGCTTGATTCGCGCGTCGCGAATCTTCGTCACGAGCTCGGGCGTAAACTGCGTCGAGATGAGAGCATTGCGTAGCACTTCGACGATGCGGTCGAATTGATCCGCCTTGCCAACCATCGTGATGGTAGTGGAATCGTAGGTCACGTTGACGTCGAGCTTGCCGCCCATCTCGTCCGTGAAGTAATCGATTGTCGCCGGGTCGGGAAATAGCAGGTCGCCAAGTAACGCCATCTGTCCTGACTTCCCGGCCATATCGAAGGCGGCGCCGCTATTGATACGCAGTTTCAGAGTGACGTCCGGACTGCCCGGTTTCAGAAAGAAGAGCAGTCGCAGGCCATTCAGGAGCTGCTCGCGCTCGGGCTGCGCGGCTGGTGTTTGGGCTGACAGCGGTAATGTGGAAAGCAGGATCACTCCCGCAAGGGCGTAAACACGCAAAGCTCGTCTCCAGAATTTTGGTTCTTCTTTGCGCCTCTGCGCCTTTGCAGGAATATTCATCGTTAGGGTGCCGGAATTGTAGAAGTCTACGGGGACCAAAACATCTTAGATGCCGTGTGTTTGCGCGTCAACCGTTTGGCTTTGAAGTGCATCCTAAGCCCTGATTGACAAAGGGATCTGGTCGATCTGACCCGGCAAAAATCGTAAAAGATATGTACTTGCCGCCCTCGTGGGATTAATATTCGCTCGTATTTGGGGAATATTTACTGGGCCGCGCAAGTTTTTTCCACCCGGACCCGTAACTTTTACCGGGGTTTAGGTAACACTATAGCAGGAGCAAGTCCTGCAGGATCGAGTGCTTGATTGCCCGAGAGAACCACAGACGAGGTTTTACTGCAAAAAGCGGGGGGAGGCGATCAGGCAGCCTTTCTGGAGTTGTACGATCGATACCGGGAACCAGTTTTTCGTTTTGCTTACCGGTTGCTGGGCTCGGTTGAGAGTGCTGAAGACGTTACGCACGATTGCTTTCTCAGCTTAATTCGCAAATCTGAGAACTACCGTCCAGAACGAGCTTCTTTGAAAACTTACTTGTATGCAGCCGCGCGTAACCTGGCGCTGAAACACTTTCGAGATCAGGGACGCGAGACCGGTCTGGATGAAGTCGTCGAGGAGCCGAAAGATTCGCCGCGTCGAGCGCCGCTGCGAAGATTACTCGACGAAGAGCTGGCGACTCAGGTGAGGGAAGCGGTATTCAGTCTTCCGCCACTGCAACGTGAGGCGCTGATCTTGTTTGAGTATGAAGGGTTGAGCATGAGCGAGGTGGCTGAGATTGCAGGCACCGACGTAGGAGCAGTAAAGGCCCGTTTATACAGGGCGCGCGAGGGATTAAGACGAATCCTGCGGCCGTATCTGGAAAGCAATCAGGAATTGAATAGTGGTCGGGAAATTGTTACTTTGAGGGAGGCCTGAAATGGGCGTTGAGCCGGAAGAAGAGTTTGTTTCCGACAATGAGCTCAAATCGATGCTCGAACGCTGGGTCGCGCCAGGGCCTTCGAGAGTTCTCGACAAGCGAATCGAAACGAGCTTTGCAAGAGAATTTTCTGGTGCAGACGGACTGTCTCAGTCGGTGCTGCTCCCCCACAGGCGAGAAGAGGTAGTATCGATGAAGTTTTGTTCAGTTTGTAAAGAAGAATTCGCTGACAAGTTCAGCTTTTGTCCGGTTGACGGGACACCACTAGCAGCAATCACGCCGCCAGTTGAAGAGCCAAGCGTGACTGTTAATCGCGATCCGAGTGTAACGCTTAACCGGGACACGGTGGCTGAGTCAGCGGCGACTTACACTAAGCCGCCGGTTGAGAGCGAACCAGCCTGGGCTGCTGCCGGTACTTCCTCAGCGCTCGCTTTGCGAGACGAGTATCACCTGACGATCATGGACGACTCTGGTCTTGTAGCTCGTCTTAGTCACGAGCTAAAGGACGTTTCCCATGAATATGAGCTGACGTGGCCCGAGTTCAAACGTGATCCTTTCGGATTCACGAAGCGAGCCTTCGTCGGTTATGGCCAGAAGCTGCGACAGTTTCTCGGCAAGCCAAACGTGCTCGTCGCGATGGGTGCGGCTTTGCTGGGTGTGGTGGCGCTTGTCGGAGCGGTCGTGCTGATGGATCGCTCGCAGGGTGCGTCGTCCTCGAAAGTCGGGCTGATTATCTTCGCGATTATCGCTGGTGGTTTGCTGGTAGCGCTGTTTTCGACGTGGCTGGGCCGTGAGCGTGGCGCTGCTGTGATGGGCGCTGAGCCGTCCGACTCGAGAAGCGTAGTCGCTGCGATGGTCTCGTCGTTTGTCTTCCTGTTTGCGATTCTCGGCGTCATCGTCGGCCTCGATTACAGAAACAAGCAACAACAGCTAGTCGCGCAGAATAACGAAGAGCTCCAGCTCGAGCAGATGCTCGACATTCCAGAGGAGCAGCCGACGCCCGATCCGGGAACTGCCGGACTAAACAAAGGCAGCGGCGGCGGCAGCAAGCCTAAGCAGGAACGACCGGGTGGTGGTGGCGGTGGCGGCCGTGAAGAAGCGAAGCCGGCATCGTTTGGTAAGGTTCCGCAGGCCTCGCTGGATATCCCACAGGTAGTGGCGCCCGATCCGAAGCCGGTTCTGCCGAAGAACCCGGCCTTGCCGGTCGCTGCGACAGTGGTTGCGGATCCAATGCTGGTTCCACCTGACGCGCGTGTGTTGCCGTATGGTGATTACAAGTCGAAGAGCACCGATCCTTCGTCAGGTCCGGGTACCGGAAATGGCATCGGAACCGGAACTGGTACCGGTATCGGCCCCGGCCAGGGCGGCGGTCTTGGACCAGGCCGTGGTGGCAACATTGGCGGTGGTGATTTTAACGCTGGTGGTGGTGGACCAGGCGGCGGTGGTGGCGGTGACTATTCCAGGATCTTCACTGGTAAAGACGTCACGACGAAAGCACGTCTGATTTCGAAGCCCGAGCCGCAGTACACCGAAGACGCACGCAAGAACCAGATTACAGGCACGGTCGTGTTGAAGGTGGTGTTTGCGTCAAACGGTACTGTGCAGAATATAAGGACTGTTTCGGGTCTGCCGTATGGGTTGACTGAGAGAGCGATTGCAGCGGCACGTCAGATCAAGTTCGTACCTGCTACAAAGGACGGGCATCAGGTCTCGATGTGGATGCAGTTGGAATACAACTTCAACTTGTATTAAGAAAAATCCATCCACAGATTACACAGAATTCGGCGTAATCTGTGGATGGTTTTGTATTTAAACGTATTTCTCCACGAAGCGCCTGATGCGCTGAACGCCTTCCTTGATCTGTTCCATCGAGGTCGCGTAAGAGATCCGGATATATCCTTCCGCCCCGAATCCCGCTCCGTCCGTCACGACCGTGTGTTCCTCTTCGAGCAGTCGTTGCGCGAAGTCGCCCGACGTTTTCAGATCCTTTTTCAAACAGCCGCGCACATCAGGAAAAGCATAGAACGCACCTTCAGGCTCGTTGCACTTGAAACCCGGAATCTCTTGCAGCGCGTTCAGTAGCCACGCGCGGCGTTCTGTGTACTCGGCCAGCATCGTTCCGACAGACTCCTGTGGTCCAGTAAGAGCCTCGACTGCCGCCCACTGTGCGATCGAGTTCGTATTCGATGTTGAGTGGCCCTGGACTTTTAACATGGACCTGGTCCACTCGGCCGGTGCGAGCGCGTAACCAACACGCCACCCCGTCATCGCATAAGTCTTCGAAAACGATCCGGCAATACATAAACGCGATCTGATCTCCGCCGGCAGACTCGCCGCACTAAATACCTCGCCCGGCGGATACACAAATCGCAGGTAGCATTCATCTGAAATGACATAGATCCCGCGCTCGCTCGTCAGCTCCATGATCCTGCGGAACTCCGACGGCGGCAGCACACGACCGGAAGGATTCGACGGCGAGTTTAGAATCAGCAGCTTTGTCTTTGGCGTGATCGCACGCTCGACTTGATCAACCGTGAGTACGAAACCAGTCTCTTCAGTTTCGATGAATACCGGTTTTGCGCCAGCGAAGACCGCGATCTCCGGAAAAGTCACCCAGTACGGTTTTGGAATCAGTACTTCGTCGCCGGGATTTAATAAAGTGACACCGGCATTGAAGATGGCTTGTTTGCCACCGGCCGTCGCCATCACTTCACTCGGCTGGTACTCGACCTCAAACTCTCGCTCGTAGAAATCGATGATCGAGCGTTGCAGCTCGCGAATGCCTGCGTTGGCGGTGTACTTGGTGCGACCCGCACGTATCGCCCGCTCGGCCGCTTGCTTGATGTTGTCAGGCGTGTCGAAGTCAGGCTCGCCTGGGCCGAAGTCGCAGACGTTTGCGCCCGAGGCTCGCAATGCTTCCGCGGCCTGCATGGCAGCCAGGGTTGCTGACGACTGCATGCGAGCGACATTTTCAGAAACAGGGAAGGATGATGACATAACGGGCCATGTTTTCATCGTTGATTCAACTTTTCTTTCATTCGCGTTTCGATCAGTGGTGGGACGAGTCCGGTGATTGTGCCGCCGAGTTGAAACACCTCTTTGACGAGGCGCGAGCTGACGTATGAGTAAGTTTCGGCGGGCATCATGAAGACGGTTTCAATGCCGGGCTCGAGACGGCGGTTCATCAGCGCCATTTGTAGCTCGTACTCATAATCGGAGATGGCGCGTATGCCGCGAACGATCACGTTTGCCTGTTGGGCCACGGCGTAGTTAACGAGCAAGCCGGTGAACGAATCGACGCGCACGGTGCAGCGTCCGCGCGAGATGTCCTGCACGACTTCACTCAGCATCTCGCGGCGTTCGTCCACGGTGAAAAACGGCTGCTTCTCAGGGTTTACGAGAATGCTGATGATGATCTCGTCGAAGAGTTTGCAGCCGCGCTCGATGATGTCCAGGTGACCGTTAGTGACTGGATCGAAGGACCCGGGGTAGATAGCGCGTCGCATGGATGGATGTTAATCGTAAATAGCCGTTTTCGACAAATAATAGCCGGATTCGATAAATAATAGCTGTTGTCGCGGACTGGGACGGATGCTAGCATCCTCGTAACGATTAGGAGTATCGGGATGGCACGCAATCTCACACAACTTGACGAATACATTCCGCCAGAGCTGATTGCTTTGACACACCGCACAGTGACACCGGAAGAGTTCGAACAGCTCTGTGCCGATTATCGGGATTTACGGCTTGAACTCACCTCAACCGGAGAATTAATAGTAATGTCTGGTACAAGCCTACGAACTGGTAGGCGCAATGCTCACCTCACTTCTCAACTCATGGTTTGGACTGAAAAGGACGCGACTGGTGTCTGCTTCGACTCTTCCGCAATGTTCGCGCTGCTAAACAACGCGCGGCGTTCGCCGGATGCATCGTGGGTCAGAGGTGAAAAGTGGGATAGTCTGAGCGAAAGTCAAAAGGACAGTTTTGCTCCGATTTGTCCCGACTTTGTAGTTGAGCTTCGGTCAAAAAGTGACCGCTTACCAGCTCTCTTCAATAAAATGTCGGAGTATATAGAGAATGGCGCGTCCCTCGGTTGGTTGATTGATCCTCACAAACGACAAGTGTATGTGTACCGACCTGACCACGAAGTCTTACTTCTGAATAATCCTGAGATGGTATCTGGTGATCCGTTACTACCCGGTTTCAAGCTGAACCTCACCAAGCTATGGTCTGATTAGGAGCCCTTCCACAGGATTCCATGATTTACAGGATTATCAAGATGTGGTTCAATACGATTTGACAATTTGACGTGGTGAGTTAAAGCGACTTGCGGCCACATAAAATAATCCGCTAAACAGCTCGGTGAGTTAAGTTTTTGAGGCTCCGCGTTGTTAGGCGCGGGGCCTTTGTTATTGCCTATGCCGAACCTTCTCGACACTCTTAAAGAACGCATCGTCGTCTTCGATGGCGCGATGGGCACGAATCTACAGGTCCAGAACCTGTCACTCGACGACTTTGGTGGGCCGCGCTTCGAAGGCTGCAACGAGAACCTGCTCGTTACAAGGCCGGACGCGGTCGAGAAAGTGCACGCAGGCTTCCTCGACGTCGGCTGCGATGTCGTCGAGACCAATTCATTCAACGGCACACCCGTAGACTTCGCGGAGTACGACATCGCCGACAAGGCCTACGACATGAACGTGCTCGCGGCGCAGCTCGCAAAACGCGTCGCTTCTGATTACTCCACGAAAGACAAGCCACGCTGGGTGGCCGGCTCGATGGGCCCGGGCCGCAAACTACCAACCCTCGGCCACATCTCGTTCAAAGATTTACGCGACGCTTACGCGGTCCAGACGCGTGGACTGCTCGACGGCGGCGTCGATCTCTTAATCGTTGAGACGTGCCAGGACCTGCTGCAAACAAAAGCCGCACTCGCTGCGATCTTTGGTCACTTCAAAGAGTCACATCGACGCGTGCCCGTCATCGCGCAGGTCACGATCGAAGTGTTTGGGACGATGCTCAACGGTACCGAAATCTCTGCTGCGCTAACTGCGCTCGCGCCATTCCCAATCGACGTCGTGGGCATGAACTGTGGCACTGGTCCAAAGCACATGACCGAGAGCATTCGGTACATCTGTGAGAACGCGCCGTTGCCAGTGTCCGTGCTTCCGAACGCAGGCCTGCCGTCCGTCGTCGAGGGCAAAATGCATTACGACGAGACGCCGCAGAGTTTCACTGCGCAACTGGTCCATTTCGCGAGCGACTTCGGCGCGAACATCGTCGGTGGCTGTTGTGGAACCACACCAGCGCACCTGCGTCTCGTCGTGGAAGCGATGCAGCAGATCACGCCAAAGGAGCGTCACGCGAAAACGCTACCCGCAGCTTCGTCTATCTACATTCAACAGCCTTACGTGCAGGATGCTTCCTTCCTTATCGTCGGCGAGCGCGTTAATGCGAGCGGTTCGAAGAAGATGCGCGACCTGCTGAACGCCGAAGATTGGGACGGCCTCGTCGCCCTCGGTAAGGAACAGGAACGCGAAGGCGCGCACATTCTCGACGTGAACGTAGATTTCGTCGGCCGCGACGGCGAAGCCGACATGCACGAGCTCGCGTCGCGACTCGTCACGAACGTCAAGATTCCTCTGATGTTCGACTCAACCGAGTGGCAGAAGATGGAAGCCGGACTCCAGCACGCCGGCGGCAAGAGCATCCTCAATTCGACCAACTATGAAGACGGCGTGCCGCGCTTTGCGAAAGTGATCGAGCTCGCGAAGACGTACGGCGCGAGCGTCGTAATCGGAACGATCGATGAAGAGGGCATGGCGCGTACGAGTGAAGGCAAGTTCAGGATCGCGAAGCGTGCTTACGAACAGGCGACGAACGAATTAGGTCTGCCCGCGTCTGACATCTTCTTCGATTCGCTCGCCCTGCCGATCTCGACCGGTATCGAAGAGGACCGCCGCAATGCGCTCGAAACGATCAAGGCAATCAGGCAAATCAAGGCCGAGCTGCCGGGCGCGTTCACTATTTTGGGCGTGTCGAACATCTCTTTTGGTTTGAATCAGGCATCGAGAATTGTGCTGAACTCGGTGTTTCTGCACGACGCGGTTGAAGCCGGACTCGACTCCGCGATCGTGAATGCGAGCAAAATCGAGCCGCTGAACCGCATCGGTGAACAGGAGTTAAAGGTCGCGCGCGAGTTGATTTACGATGAACGCAAGTTTGAAGGCGATGTTTGCGTCTACGATCCGCTGACTGAGTTCACAAAGCTCTTTGAAGGCGTAAAAGCGAAGGCGTCGAAGAAGGCTTCTAAAGGCGAGACTGTCGAAGAGCGTCTCAAGAACCACATCATCGACGGCGAGAAGATAGGACTCGAAGACGAGCTGCGCACCGGTCTCGAGAAGTATTCCGCGCTCGACATCATCAACAACATTCTTCTGGACGGCATGAAGGTCGTCGGCGATCTCTTCGGCAGCGGGCAGATGCAGTTGCCGTTTGTATTGCAGTCAGCCGAAGCGATGAAGTCCGCGGTGCGCTTTCTCGAGCCGTTCATGGAGAAGAAGGGCGGCGCGACCGCGAAAGGAACGATGGTGCTCGCGACCGTGAAAGGCGACGTTCACGACATCGGCAAAAACCTCGTCGATATCATCCTCACGAACAACGGCTACAAGGTCCTGAACCTCGGCATTAAGCAACCGATCGAAGCGATTTTGCAGGCGTACAACGAAAACGGCGCGGACGCGATCGGCATGAGTGGTCTGCTCGTGAAGTCGACGCTCATCATGCGTGAGAACCTCGAGCTGATGAACGAGCGTGGCATTAAGGTGCCGGTCGTGCTCGGTGGCGCCGCGTTGACGCGCAAGTATGTCGAAGACGATCTGAAGTCGCTTTACAAAGGGCAGCTCTATTACGCGCGCGATGCATTTGCCGGTTTGCACACGATGGATCAGCTCGTCGGCGAGACCGAATCGGGGGCTGACGAGAAGCGAGCCGGTCCGACGGGTTTGGAAGTGGCCGACGACGTTGAAGATCTGATCGGCGAAGAGGCGAAGCTAGGCATTCGCAAAACTCCAAAACCTCGGAAGCCTGCTGGTGACACGACGCACACTGTGCGATCGAATGTCAGTCGTGACGTGCCGATTCCGCCCGCGCCATTCTACGGGTCGCGTATGGTTGAAAACGTCTCGCTCGCGGACGTGTTCTCGTTCATCAACGAGACGGCGCTGTTCAAGGGACAATGGCAGTTCAAGCAGGGTCGCATGCCGCTCGCGGAATACCAGGCGCTCGTGCGCGAGAAGGTGCGTCCGATTTACCAGGAGCTAAAGAAACGTTCGGTACAGGAAAAACTGATCGTGCCGAAGGTTGTCTATGGCTACTACCAGTGCCAGTCAGAAGGAAACGATCTGATTGTTTACGATCAGAATAAAGAAGTGCGGTTTACGTTTCCACGCCAACCTGCCGGCAAGCACTTGTGCCTCGCAGACTTCTTCGCGGCGAAAGACTCAGGCCGGATGGACGTCGTCGCGTTTCATCTCGTAACTGTTGGACGGCGCGCGAGCGAGTATTCGCACGAGTTGTTCAACGCAGATAATTACTCCGACTATCTTTACTTCCACGGCTTGAGTGTTGAAAGCGCGGAAGCCCTCGCGGAGTTGTGGCACAAACGCATTCGCGAGGAGCTCGGCATAGCCGGGCAAGACTCGCCGGAGCTGACGCGACTATTCAAGCAGGAATATCAGGGCTCCCGCTACAGTTTCGGATACCCGGCCTGCCCGCGACTCGAAGACCAGCAGAAGCTTTTCACGCTGCTCAATCCCTCGCGTATCGACGTGGAGCTGAGCGAAGAGTTTCAACTAGAGCCAGAGCAGTCGACTTCGGCTATTATTGTTCACCATCCGGAGGCCAAATACTTCTCGATTGAGTGATTTGCCACAAAAAGGCACAGAAAGCACACAAGTAAATCAATCAAGTGCTTCGAGTGATTTCAACGTCCTGACGCCGTTTGAACGTTTCGCTTTCCGCCTCGTGCGGCGCATGAATCAGGGTGCCTGGAAGCGATTTTGGACGTGGTGTCAAAGCACACTCGGCGCCGGCTGGATCCATCTCTCCACTTACAACATCATGAACGTCTACGGCCTCGAGCACGTCGAGGCCGCGGCGCACGATCGCCCGATCCTGCTCGTCGCGAATCACCGCTCGTTCTTCGACATGTATGCCGTGTCCACGGTGTTGTTTCGCAACACGAGCTGGCCCAAGCGGCTCTTCTTCCCCGTGCGCGGGAGGTTTTTTTACCAGTCACCGCTTGGACTCCTGGTGAATCTAATCATGGGCTGGTGGTCCATGTACCCGCCATTCTTCGCTACCGGTGACCGTCCGATTCCGGAGAAGCGTGCGTTTGATAAGTTCTCGTTTGAAGTCCTCTGCGATCTCGCGCGCACAGGTGCCGGCAACATCATCGGATTTCATCCCGAGGGAACACGCAACAAGGGCGATGATCCGTATTCGTTCCTCCGCGCGCAACCGGGTGTGGGAAAGTTGATCATGGAGGCGCAGCCTCAGGTGATTCCGGTGTTCATCGCGGGGCTGTGTAATAGTTTGCCGAAGCAGGTGGCGCGAAACTGGAACCGTGAAGAAGTGATTAGAATTCACTTTGGTGAGTTGATAGATCTCAGTGAGCATCTCGCGAAGCCGGATAGACTGCGGACGCACAAAGAAATTGCTGACGCAGTGATGGGAAAAATTGCGGAGCTCGGTGAACAAGACAAAGCCATCCACAGATTACACAGAAAATCTGAGCAATCTGCGGAATCTGTGGAAAAGATATGCCAGTAGTAATAGTTAACCCATCATCAGCGGGCGGCACTACGGGTGAAGCGTGGCCGCAGATCGCGAGTGACCTGCGCTCGCACTTCGGCCCCTTTCGTGTCCTCTTTACGAAACATCGTGGTGATGCGTCAGTGCTCGCGAACGAAGCCGCGCGTAAAGGCGCGAAGTTTGTCATAGCCTGCGGTGGCGACGGAACAATCTCGGAAGTTGCGAATGGTATTCTGTCCTCGGGAAAAGATGCGGAGCTCGGGATTCTGCCCAGCGGCACCGGCGGCGATTTCAGACGAACACTCGAGATTCCTTCGCGAACTCGCGATGCCGCGAGAATACTTCGCACTGGCCGCACTGCGCGAATCGACGTCGGTCGCGTTTCGTATGTCGATAAGGACGGAAACGATGCGACACGTTACTTCGTGGGAGTCGCGTCATGCGGTATGAGCACGAAAGTTATCGAGCGCGTAAAAACTGACCACGCGTCTTTTGCCTCGGCACTCCTGAAAACTGCGATGCGCAACGAGCCCGTGCGTCTCGTGGTCCAACTAGACGATTCGCACGAACAGCATCTCGTCGTCTCGAATCTATGTGTCGCAAATGCACGTTATTTTGGCGGCGGCATGAAGATCGCTCCTGATGCAAAGCTGACGGACGGCAAGTTTGACGTGATTGGCGTAGGTGATTTGAGCGCGCTAAAGATCTTCACGAGCGCGCCGCGTGTTTATACCGGCTCGCACCTCTCAATGCCTGAAGTGAGTCATGCATTGGCACGGAAGATCACAGTGCGAGCCGCGGACCGCGCGGCGGAAGTTGCGCTGGAAGTGGATGGAGAACTTCCTGGAAGACTGCCGGCAACGTTCCAGATAATTCCCGAAGCATTAAGCGTTCGTGTTAACGAGAAATAATTAGCCACGGATCACACGGATATTTTATGATGCACGTAGCTCATGGATGATAGACGTTCTAAACCCCGACTAAGCGTCAATCTCGATGCAATCTGGCACGGTGGCGAGGAGAGACACTCCGCGCAGATCACCGATCTTTCTGAAGGCGGCTGTTACCTCGATACCGTGGGCGAGGTACTGGCCGGCGAGATCGTCGCGTTTCGTGTTTTGCTGCCTGACGGCGATTGGCTCTATCTCGAAGGCGAAGTCCGCCACCATCGACATGGCCGAGGATTTGGTGTTCAATTTGTCGATTTGAATGAAGAACAATTAACGAACCTGGCGCGTCTGCTGCAAATCGCGAGAGAAGCTGGACCAGAAGCTCCGGCGATTTCGGCAGATCTGGTTGAAGATTAAGACATTCCTGAACTGATCCTTCCGTGGCAATTCAAGGCACTTTGAAAACCATGAGCCTGACTGATCTGCTCCAGTTTCTGGCAGCAGCGCGAAAGTCGGGCACGCTGAAGTTTGATCAAGGCAAGATCACCAAACAGATTTATTTCAAAAACGGAATGATCGTCGGCTCGAAGTCGAACGATCCGCGCGAGTATCTCGGTCAGGTCCTGCTTCATTACGGCAAAGTCGACGAGATCCAGTTAAGAGTCGCGCGTGAAGTGCAGCGAACGACAGGCGCCAAGCTGGGCGAAGTCCTCGTCGAGCAGGGATTCCTGACCGAAGATGACGTGCTCAGCGTCCTGAAGACCCGCACGCTCGACGCAATTTACGATCTGTTTGTTTGGACTGACGGTGACTTCGAGTTTTATGACGACGAACCGCCGCCTGATGATCTGTTGCTGATCGAAGTTGAGCCGACGAACGTCGTCATGGAAGGGATTTACCGGATTGACGAGTTCGCACGCTATCGCACGCTTGTACCGAACGACAGGACGATCCTCGAGCTCAACGCCGGCTGGACGTCTTCGTTGAAACTCGGCAAGGAGTTCCGGCAGGTTCTGTTCTTTGTCGAGAAGCGCATGTCGGTTGCGGAGATTTGTTACCACATGCACGCGTCGTCATTTCACGTTTACGGACAGCTTTACACGCTGATCAGCGAAGGCATTGCGCGCGTCGTCGGCGAATTGCCGGAAGACGTTCCGCCGCCGGTCAAGGAAGTCGAAGACTTGCCGGAGAGCGTGACGGAGATGGTGTGGTCGGCCGAGCGCAAAATTGAAGACGATCCGGAAGCAGCGTTGGAGATCGTTCAGAAGGCGTTACAGCAGCAACCCAACCATCCCGAAGCGCAGGCGCTGCTGCCGTCGGCCGAGGAGAAGTTCGTCAAGCGCGTTTACGAATCCGGAGAGATCGCCCCGAAATCAGTGCCGCACTTGCGCGTCTCGCCTAATGATTTGACGACTCAGCAGATCGATCCGCAGGAAGGATT
>DATHTI010000282.1:0-7335 GCA_035463335.1 Pyrinomonadaceae bacterium
CTGATGGTCTCCGCCAGATCGTCCGGGTGTACGAGTTGAAAGATATTCATCGCCAACAGCTCTTCTTCAGAAAACCCGAGGACTTTCTGAAATGCCGGATTCACTCGCTGGAAACGACCATCGAGGTGAACGATGCACAACATATCAATCGATAACGCAAAAAATCGATCGCGCTCTTCGGTAATCCTGTTTCGCTCGGTCATGTCGCGCATGACCTTCGAAAAACCGATCAACTTGCCAGCCTGGTCGCGTACGGCTGTCACAACGCCACTGGCCCAGAAACGCGATCCGTCACGACGCATGTGCCAGCGCTCGTCTTCAGCGCGACCGGTGGTCGCGGCAGTTGCCAGCTCCTTCATGGGAACGTTCTTTGCCCGATCACCGGGCGTGAAAAACTTGCTGGCGTCTTTTCCGACGATTTCTTCTTCGGTGTAGCCGAGAATGTGTTGCGCGCCGACATTCCAGTTAGTCACAATCCCATCTACGTCCATCATAAAAATCGCGTAGTCTCGAATGTCTTCGATTGCCTTGCGGTAGATGTCTTCGGTTCGACGATTGACGGCGCGGCGCTCGGTAGCCTGAGTCATGCTCTATCCCCCTTGTGCTCGACAGCACTCTAACCACAAAAAGTCACAACAAACACAAATAAGTTAACCAAATCCTTTCTGTGCGTTTTTGCGTTCGCTCCGGTATGATTTCCGCGCCAGCCATCAGCTCCGCAGGAGGATACGCATGCTTATAAAACGTCGTCACACTTACGTTTACTCACTACTGATCGTAATTGCACTTCTTTCAACAACAACGCTGTACGTTAGCGCACAGACCAGCAAAGTATCGCTGACTCACGAAACGATGTGGATGATGAAGCGTGTCGGCGCGCCTGTGCCGAGCCCTGACGGTAAGTGGGTGGTGTTCTCGTTAGTCGAGCCGGCGTATGACGAGAAGGATCAGGTGTCCGATCTCTGGATCGTTCCCACTGACGGCAGTGCGAAGCCACGGCGATTAACGTCCACCAAAGGTGGCGAGAGTGGCGTCGCGTGGAGTCCGGATAGTCGCCGCATCGCTTTTACAGCGCGACGCGAAGGTGACGAAGCCAGTCAGATTTACGTGCTGGACGTAGCTGATGGCGGTGAGGCAGTGCGAATGACTTCACTTTCGACTGGCGCACGTGCTGCACAGTGGCGGCCTGATGGTCAGGCAATCGCGTTCGTCAGCACGGTCTATCCCGGCGCCGCTGACGACGAGGCAAATAAAAAGATCGCAGCGGAGCGAAAGGCGCAGAAGTATCGCGTACGTGTCTACGAGAATTTCCCGATTCGAAACTGGGACAAGTGGATCGAAGACACGCAGGCGCACGTGTTTGTGCAAACCGCACAGCCGGGCGCGAAGGCTAAAGATCTACTCGCCGGAACAAAGTTGGTTAGTGAGCGCGGCTTCGCTGGTCGGTCGTCAGACTCCGGTCAAGAGCTCGATCCGATCTGGACGCCTGAAGGCGACGCGATCGTCTTCGTCGCATCAACAAACAGAAATGCCGCTGCCTACGCAAACACGAACACGTCGCTTTTCAAAGTACCGGCAAGCGGTGGCGAGCCAGTGCGTCTCACGAAGAGTGACGACAGTTTTGCCAATCCGGTTTTTCGACCCGATGGTAAAGCGCTATACGCGGTGACCGAAATCGAAAACGACAATAAGGTTTATCACCTCGGTCGACTCGCAAAGTTTACGTGGCCCAACGTTGCGCAACCTGAAGTTCTGACTGCCGGGTGGGATCGCTCGGTTGGGAGTTATGCATTTACGCCTGACAGCAAATCGATCTATCTCACAGCGGAAGAAGCCGGCAACGAGAAACTCTTCACGCTGCCTGCGGATGGCGGTGAAGTACGTCTCGCGATGGACATGACGCGCGGCGTGTACACCAACCTGAGAATTCCATCAAAGGCACCGTCAACCATCATCCTTGCAAGCTGGGAAAGCGCTACCAATCCACCTGAAATTTTTAAATTAGACCTGTCATCAAAAACGCAAATACCGCTCACGCTCTTCAACGCGGACGCAGTGGCAAAGGTCGATTGGCAACCGCTGCGTCACTTCTGGTTCACCAGCAAAGCCGGTAAACGCATTCACAGCATGATCGCCCTCCCACCCAATTTCGATGAGCAGAAGAAGTATCCACTCTTCGTCGTAATGCACGGTGGACCACACAGCATGTGGCGCGACAACTGGGGACTGCGCTGGAATTATTTCATGCTGTCGCGGCCGGGATACGTCGTCCTGTTAACCAACTATTCCGGTTCGACGGGGTTTGGTGAAGCTTTTGCGCAGAGTATTCAGGGGGATCCATTTAAAGGACCGGCAAACGAGATCAACGAGGCTGCGGATGAAGCGATCCGGCTTTACCGGTTTGTCGACGGAACACGACAGGCTGCGGCGGGCGCGAGTTACGGTGGTCACATGGCCAACTGGATGCAGGCAACGACCACACGTTACAAAACGCTGGTCAGCCACGCTGGCTTAATCAATCTCGAGTCGCAGTGGGGGACGAGCGACACGATCTACTCGCGTGAAGTAAATAATGGCGGACCGGTTTGGGAGCAGGGACCAGTGTGGCGCGAGCAAAACCCGATCAGGTTTGCGAAGAACTTCCGCACACCGATACTGCTGTCAGTCGGCGAGAACGATTTCCGTGTGCCGCTCAATCAGACGCTGGAGAACTGGAGTGTGCTGCAACGGCTGCGCATTCCGAGCCGGTTGCTTGTCTGGCCCGATGAGAATCATTGGATATTGAAAGGCGAGAACAGTCGCTACTGGTACCAGGAGCTGCACGCGTGGCTTAAGAAGTATATCGACGAGCCAAACGGTCCGAGTACCTCGAGCACGCGCTGATTCACAATCATGTAAGTCTTGTGAGTTGTCCTAATTTAGGATTTCTCTGTGCCACCTCTGTGTTCTCTGTGTCTCTGTGGTTAAGAATCCGCTGTGAGATCACCACTGAGACACAGAGAACACAGAGATGGCACAGAGAACTCAAAATCGGTCAGCACCAACATGTCTAAAAGTATCGCGGAGCAGGACGCTCAGGAGGAGGCAGCGGCAACGTCACTGATTTAAAAACCTGCTTCGCCAGTTCAATCGTCGCGTGTTCGCTGCCTTCAATCCTCATATAAAGCTGGACCTCACCCTTCTCCCAATTCCCAACAACCAACTCCGCCTGATACGTTCGTTTCCCATTGAATCCGGAAAAGCTTCGGATACGGGCTCTCCTGCCACTAACCCTCGTCGTCGTTTCCTCATAATCAGTCATCCACGGCTGCCGCCGTTTAGCAAAGCCACCCGACTCAGTCTGTCCCCAAACATAAACCAGCTTCGTTCCACCCTTAACCCACTCACCACGCACTTCCGCAACGTTGGAAGACGAGCGCCTGGACCAACCCGGCGGCAGCCGGAAACTAAACAGGCCCTCGACATCGATCGCTTGCCAGTCCGGCTGTTGTGTAAACCCCAACGGCACTGCCATCCCCGAAATCAATATAAGGACTGGAAGAAAACCCTTCCTGAGCCTTGTGCTTTTTAACCTTGTGTGTGGCATAATGCCTCCCCCTTACGCAAGTAGGTAATTCGTCAGTAAATTAGTTAACTGTGTTAACCCTTCTCTTACGGAACTCGATAGGAGAAGGATCGACCCTAAATTCGCCGGCTCTCACACTGAAAGGACACATCGAAGTTTATGCGTAGTCGCTTTACCACATCCCTGACCCTGATCTGCCTGCTCTTCTTAAATGGTGCCATTTCTTTGGCCGCAAGCAAAAATCCCAAACGACAAAAACCACGTGTGGAGCGTAAGGGCTCAAAAAGTTCAGAGCGCGCGAAAGTGGCGCGTGAAAAACGTGAATCACGCAAGGAAGCCGCAGCACGCCGCGCGGCCATCAAGCGGAACCCGCGCGCAGCCGCCATATTCAAAGGTGAGTCCGATCTTGACGGCCAGCGCTACGATAAGCCACGCGAGGCCCTCGAATATTACCTGCAAAAGCGCCTGCCCAAAGGCGAGAAGCAGTTGCCCATCGAACGCTACTACGAAGCTAAAGAGAAGATCAAAAAGATGAAGCGGTTCTCGACCGCCAAGGGCAAGAACCTCCCGCCCCAGGCTAACGCAAACGAGACCGAGGAAGTATTCGACGATGAGGATCCGGCGTTTCCGGGCAGTACGGGCGGTGGCGGCGCTGGCGACGGTAGCGCTTCAACAAGCGGCGCGCTGGGAACGTGGCAGTCGCTTGGACCAGGCAACGTCGGCGGTCGCACGCGCGCACTGCTCATCAATCCGAGCAATCCTGACATCATGTATGCGGCAGCAGTTGCCGGTGGTATCTGGAAAACGACTAACGGCGGCAACTCGTGGGCCCCGCTCAACGATTTCCTCGCGAACATCGCCGTTAGCTGCATGGCATTCGATCCGTCGAATTCGAACACGATCTACGCCGGCACAGGCGAGGGATTTTTCAACGCGGATGGTGTTCGCGGTGCAGGCATCTTCAAGTCGACCGACGCTGGTGCGCACTGGACGCGCTTGGCCTCCACGATTTCGAATGTAAATTTCTTCTTCGTGAACGACATCGTCGTCAGTCCGGCAAACGGCCAGCACGTCTACGCTGCGACGCGAACGGGCGTGTGGCGCAGTCTTGATGGCGGCAGCTCGTGGAACCAGGCAATCGTGTCCAACGCCGCAAATGGCGCGAACGGCGCGATGGACCTCGTCATGCGTACCGATCAGGCGACTGACTACATCTTCGCCGCTGTCGGCACGTTCGCTCGTGCACACATCTACCGCAACGTAGACGCAGGCGGCGCCGGCGTTTGGGAAGATGTTTACTCGGAAGTGAACCAGGGCCGCACTTCGCTGGCGATTGCGCCTTCTAACCAGAACGTGATCTACGCGCTCGCAGCCTGCATCTCGTGTCCCGCCGGAACGAATCCAAACTTCCCAACTTTGAGCTACACCGATGGCATGCTTGCCGTCCTTCGTTCGACAACGTCAGGCGAAGCCGGCTCGTGGACCACGCAGGCGCGCAACAACAGCGTGACACTTCAGGACACGTTATTGCTCACTAATCCGGTCAACGGCGCGTTAACCCAATGCGGCTTCGGCACAAGCCAAATGCTGAACCAGGGTTGGTACGACAACGTGATCGCCGTCGATCCGAGTGATGAGAACACCGTATGGGCCGGCGGTGTGGATCTATTCCGTTCGGATAACGGCGGCGCTAACTGGGCCGTCGCGTCGTACTGGTGGTTCCAGGGTAATGGCACGCCACCAAACAACGGCGATCCGCAGCTCGTTCACGCCGACAATCACATCATCGCGTTTCATCCAGGCTACAACGGCACGACCAACCAGACGATGTTTGCCGGTAACGACGGCGGCATCTACAAAACCGATAACGCCAAAACGGGCAACGTAGGTTACTCCAACGGTACAACAGTGGGAGGCGGCACAATTACGCCGGCCAGCCCGATCTGCGGTGCTGCATTCGCACCGGGCGCGCTATTCACAGTTCCCGATCCAGTGATCTGGGATCCGTTGAATAACAATTACGCCGTCACGCAGTTCTACCATGGCCTGCCATACCCGAACGGCCAAACATATTTCGGCGGCACACAGGACAACGGCACCAACCGCGGTACCGACGTGGCTGGACCAAACGCGTGGGCCCGCATCAATGGCGGTGACGGCGGATACGTTGCCGTCAATCCATTGAATACCAACACGATCTTCTTTGAAACGACCGGTTTGTCGTTGCGTCGTTCTACCAACGGCGGCGCGAGTTCTGCATCCGCCATAGGTGGAATCGCAGGCGACGTGTTCCCATTCATCACGGTTTTCCGAATGGATCCGAACACGCCGACTCGCTTGTGGATCGGCGGCCGTTTCATGTGGCGCACAGACAACAACGCCGTCAACTGGACCAGGACCAGCAACGCGCAACAAACCGGCGGATCGATCACCGCAATGGCGATCGCCCCCGGCGATTCCAACGTCGTGATCAACGGCGCCGCGTCAGGACAATTGCGCCGCACCACGATCGGTCTCGCTGCAAACGCTGCGAGTGTGCTGAACAGTACGTGGCTACAAACGTTCACGCCGCGTGGTAATGGAAACGGCTCGATCTCGTGGGTCGAATACGATCCCTCGAACAAAGATAACGTGTGGGCCACGATCTCAACCTTCAACGGCACGCCGAACGCCAACGGCACCAGCGCCGGTCACGTGTTCAGGAGCACGGACGGTGGCGCCACGTGGACACTCGCTGACGGTACCCAAACACCCGGAAACGTCAACGCGATTCCGGATATTCCGGCGCACAGCGTTGCGGTGGATCCGAATGACGGCCAGCGCATCTACGTCGGTACCGACCTCGGCGTGTTCGTCTCGCTCGACGGTGGCGCCAACTGGGCGCGTGAGACTACCGGCTTCTCGAACACAGTCGTCGAGTCGCTGACCGCGGTGAACAACAACGGCGTCACATCGCTGTTTGCATTCACTCACGGTCGCGGTGCGTTCAAGGTCACGATTCCAACGTCGTGCGCGACAGTGTCGCCGCTGAGCCAGGCATTCTTCTCGCCGGGTAACACGGGCAGCGTGACGGTGACGAAGAACTTGTCAGCAACAGCTTCGTGCGATTGGCAAGCGATGAGCAATAGCTCGTTCATCACGATCGATTCCGGAGCCACTGGTAACGGAAACGGAACCGTAAACTTTACAGTCGCGCCGAACACAACCGGCGCCGCTCGTGTCGGTACACTGACTGTTGCGGGTCGCAACGTGACGATCACACAAGACGCGGCACCGACGGCCAACAACGACACCGCAACCACAGACGAAGACACGCCAATCAACATCAACGTGCTTGCGAACGATACCGAACCGGATGGCGACACGCTGAATGTGGTTTCAATCACGCAGGGTGCAAACGGCGCCGTAAATATCAATCCGGATAAGACGGTCCGCTACTCACCCAACCTGAACTTCTTCGGCAGCGACTCGTTCACTTACACGATCGACGACGGACACGGCGGCCAGTCAACTGCGACCGTCAACGTGACTGTCAACGCGGTGAATGATGCGCCGACCTTTACGATTAACCTGCTGTCGCAGACCGTGCAGTACAGCGATCCGATCACGACCGTGAACGTTTCAGTTTCGGACGTTGACGATGCAACTGCTGATTTGACGTTGACAGTTCTCTCGTCAGTACCGGCGGGACTCACTGTTACGCCCACGGGCGCCGGCTCGTTAACGATCTCCGGAAATCCGCTCGTCGTGGCGGGTGTCTATCCGATCAA
>DATHTI010000283.1:0-2205 GCA_035463335.1 Pyrinomonadaceae bacterium
GCGAGAGCGCGGGCCATCAACGCGCGTTGCCGTTCACCACCGGACAGCTCATTCATCAGTCGTGCACTCAGATCGCTCAGCTCGGTCTCGCGCAAGACGGATTCAGCGATCTGGAGATCGCGTTCCGTTTCCCAGCCCCAACCAGCGTGTGTGGCCCACGCGAAGCGGCCGCCGAGGACAAATTCGAGAACAGTGACGGGAAAGCGAAGTTCTGCTTCCTGTGCAACGACGGCGATACGTCTCGAGATGTTACGACGGCTGAGTCGCTCGATCGGATCGCCGTCGAGCAACACCGCACCGGAAGAGCGCGGAAGCTGGCCATTGAGGGTGCGGAGCAGAGTGGATTTGCCGGCGCCATTCGGGCCGATGATGGCCGTGATCTCGCCCTGTTTGAGCGACAACGTCACATCCGCCACCGCGATGCGACGATCGTAAGCTACCGTTAAATTACGTGCTTCGAGCATCATCCTCGCCTCAGTAAGTAGATAAACAGCGGTGCGCCAATCAATGCGGTGATGGCGCCGACCGGCAACTCTCGCGGCGCGATGATCGTGCGCGCCACAGTGTCCGCAACGATCACAAAGAGCGCGCCACCGAGCGCGGCCGCCGGAATACTGATCCTGTTATCACTGCCCAGCGAGAGCCTCGCGAGATGCGGTACGACGAGGCCGACGTATCCCACCGATCCACTCGCCGCCACCGAGCTTCCGACCAGCAAACTCGCCACGAGGAAAACAACGATCCGCACGCGCCCGACTTCAACGCCGAGATCGAAAGCGTCTCTCTCGCCGAGCATCAACAAGTTCAACGAGCGTGCGTTGAGTGTCAATGCGAGTGCGCCCGCGATCGCGATCACAATCGTAACCGGTAGAAGCGTTTTGCTTGCTCCCGACAAATCGCCGAGCAGCCAAAACGTGAACGACCGGATCCTCGTCGCGTCCATCATTACCGTCACAAACACGATGACCGAAGAAAGAAACGTCGTGACTATCACACCGGCGAGTATCAATCGTTCGGGTGTCGCGCCGGTACGACCACGCGCGAGCCGGTAGACCGCGAGTGTGGCCGCAAGCGCTCCTGTGAACGCGAGAAGCGGTCGCGTCCACTCGAACGCGCCGAAAAATACGAGCGCGATCATTGTCCCCACGGCCGCGCCATTCGAGATGCCCAGCAAATACGGCTCGGCGAGCGGGTTTCGCAACAACGCCTGGTAACCAGCGCCCGCGGTGGCAAGCGAGCCCCCGACCGCTGCAGCTCACAGAAGTCTCGGGACGCGAATTTGAAACAGAATGTCGAACTGGTCCTGCGTGAGACCGCACGGGCTCGTGCCGAAAGACGCAAGCGCACACAACGATGCCCGCACCGGAAGTTGTTCACTGCCCAGCAGCGACATCAACACGATTACGATCAGCAACGCCGCTGCCAGCATTACACATGAAGTGACAGTCTTGCGAAGCGTGACCCGGTTGTGTCGCGCTGGGGAAGCAACAACCTCAGATGCGTTCGTAATCATCTTCCGAAGGCGTCCGGATGCAGCGCGCGGGCCATCTCCTCGAGCCCGTCAACCGACCTTGGACCAGGTCGCGCGAGGTGATCGTCATTGATCTTGTAGACGCGGCCTTGCAGCACTGCCGGTGATTGGCGCAGCGCTTCCGCGACTTTTGCATTTGCTGCACCCATCGAGCCGCCGGTCGGCAGAATTATTGCGTCGGGCCGCGCTGCGAGTGCGGATTCATTGCTGTACTTGGGCCACGCACCCGGAACGTCTGCCGTCACGGAAGCTGCCCCCGCGCGACGCATGAGATCGGTGACGAACGCATCGTGGCCGGCGGTGTAAAGCGGCTCGCCGGAGACCTGGTAGAAAACCTTTACCCGTGGCTTTTGCGACACGGCTTTTTCGACTGCGTTGGTCCGTTCGCGCAACTTTTGCAGGAGCAGATTTGCCTGATCCTTCTCCCCAACAATCTCGCCGATGCGTTCAATCGAGCTAAACACTCCTTCGAGATCGTGTGGATCAGTAACAAAGACAGCGATGTTCTGCCCTTTGAGTTGCTGTGTGAATACTTCGAGCTGCGATGCAGTCGAGACGAGGACCACCTGCGGCTTCAGTGCGATTATTCGCTCGAGACTCGGATGCAGCGTGTCGCCCACTTCAGCAACTGCTTTTGCCTCAGCCGGAAAGTCACAATAACTGGTGCGTCCGAC
>DATHTI010000284.1:0-3071 GCA_035463335.1 Pyrinomonadaceae bacterium
CAATTGATATGACGTTTATAAAAATTTGTGGCATCACGAATCTCGACGATGCGCTCGCTGCGGTTGCGGCTGGCGCGGATGCCCTGGGCTTCAATTTCTACAAACCGAGCCCGCGCTATATCACTCCGCAACATGCACGTGAGATCGTCGAACAACTTCCGGAGTCAATGCTCACGGTCGGTGTGTTTGTTAATGAGGACCTTGATGCCGTGAGAGCTATCGCCAGCGAAGCGGGATTGCGAGCGCTGCAACTGCACGGCGACGAGACACCTGCGTATTGCCACGAGCTCGCCACCTGCCATTACGTGATCAAAACGTTTGCCGTGTCCGACACTTTCGATGTTCAGACAATAAAGGCGTACGAGGTGGAAGCCATCATGCTCGACACCAAACACAACAGTCTGCGTGGCGGCACCGGCCGCGCCTTTGACTGGTCAGTTGCCCGCCACGCCGCCTTGACGATCCCGAACCTTTATCTCGCGGGCGGTCTCTCACCAGAAAACGTCGAAAATGCCATAAAAACGGTGCGTCCGTTTGCCGTCGACACCTGTAGCGCGCTCGAAGACGCGCCCGGAAAAAAGAACCACGAGCGCATGCGTGTATTTGTAAACACGGTTCGGAGCGTCGCGCCTTGACGTTTCCCCACACTCGCGGAGTATCCTAGCCCTTGCCCCTAAATATAGAAATTTCAGAAGGTCCTCCCCGAACAACCTTATTTGATTTGCCGACCTCTCTACGTCTGGTTATGACTCCGAGGCCTGAAAAAGAACCAATTACCCGACCCTCCGACCGTTCCCGCGGTCGAGTGCTTTTGATCGCGGACGATCGGGCGCAATTTGTCGAAACCCTTAAAAACCGGGGCATCGATGTCTTTGGCGTTGCCAACGCCACCGCCGCCATCATCTCGCTTACGCGAACGCGGCCTCACCTCGTTATCGCTGATGCGACCATACGCGGGTTGAGAGTCAGGGAGCTGGCGAAGATGCTGGCGCAGGCGGAAGACGGCATTCACCTTTTGCTGGCGGGCCCTGAACGTTCGACAGTTGAGATCCGGCGCGATGCGATGCTCGAAGGCGCTTTTGATTACTTCTCTTTGCCGGATGAAGTTGATCTGCTGGTCGAGCGAACTCAGCAGTTAGTGTTGCTGCGCCAGAAGATCGATCGTTTGCGCGCTGATGCAGATTTGGATTCGCTGACGGGACTCGCCAACCGCCGTCGCTTTCGTGTGGCGCTCGCGCGAGAGGTTGAGCGTTGGCGGCGTTATCGCGTGCCGTGTGCGCTGTTAATGCTCGATATCGATCACTTGAAGCTCGTGAACGATCAGTTTGGGCATCCGGTAGGAGATAGTGTGATCCGTCAGATCGCGCAGACGTTGAGGGAAGTCTCGCGTGATAACGACACGGCCGCGCGACTGGGTGGCGAGGAGTTTGCGCTGTTGCTGGCAGGTGTCGATCTCGATCGAGCAGTGTCGGCGGCTGAGCGTTTACGCGCGGTGCTTAGTAATAAACGAGTCGAAGGTGTTGGGACGGTAACGGTGAGTATCGGCGTGGCGGGTTGTCCGGAGAACGCCACCTCTGAGAGAGCGCTTTACTCAGCGAGCGATGAAGCGTTGTATGTATCGAAGAACTCGGGCCGAGATCGCGTTTCAGTTGCACCGCCACTACAAGAGAAACTGCCTGGGGTCTAAATCCGGTTTTCGGTCCGTGTAATCTGTGGCTAATTCAAGCTTACAACCTGACGTCCTTGGTCACTGGGGACAGTACGGCGGCCGCTTTGTGCCAGAGACGTTGATGGCGCCGCTCGAGGAGTTGACCACCGCCTACTTCGCCAGCCGTGACGATGAATCGTTTCAGGCAGAGCTCAACGATCTATCGCACAACTACGCCGGCCGCCCGACACCTCTCTTCCACGCCGCGCGCCTGACCGAACATTGCGGCGGCGCCACAATCTATCTCAAACGCGAAGATCTCCTGCACACCGGCGCACACAAGATCAACAACACGATCGGGCAAGTGATTCTCGCGCGACGCATGAACAAAAAACGCATCGTCGCCGAAACGGGCGCCGGCCAGCATGGTGTCGCAACCGCAACCGTCTGCGCGCTCTTCGGACTCGACTGTGTGGTCTACATGGGCGCAGACGACATGCGCCGCCAGGCGTTGAATGTCTTTCGTATGCAACTGCTCGGCGCGGAGGTTCGCGAAGTAAACGCCGGCTCGCGCACTCTCAAGGACGCGATTAACGAAGCACTGCGCGACTGGGTGACAAACGTCGGCGACACGTATTATTTACTCGGCAGCGCGCTTGGCCCACATCCATACCCGCTCATGGTGCGCGACTTTCAAAGTGTGATCGGACGTGAAGCGCGCAAGCAAATTCTCGAACATGAAGGTCGATTGCCTGATGTGCTCATTGCGTGTGTCGGCGGCGGGTCGAATTCGATTGGACTATTTCACCCGTTTCTCGGCGATTCGTCGATCAGGATGATCGGTGTCGAAGCAGGTGGCTCCGGCAACGAGCTGGGCCAACATGCGGCGCGTTTCAACGATGCCGGCGGCGGACGGCCCGGAGTGTTGCAGGGAACGATGAGTTACGTCTTGCAGGACGGCAACGGCCAGGTCGCGGCGACTCACTCGATCTCAGCCGGTCTCGATTATCCTTCGATCGGTCCGGAGCACGCGTTTCTGCATGATGCGGGTCGCGTGGAGTACGTTTCCGTTTCAGATAGCGAGGCGCTTGCGGCGTTTCAGCTCTTGTCTAAACTCGAGGGCATCATTCCCGCCCTCGAGTCGGCGCACGCCGTCGCCCAGGCGATCAAAACGGCGCGCGACATGAGAAGCGATCAAATCATGGTGGTGAACCTTTCCGGACGCGGGGACAAAGATGTAAATTCCGTGCGCGAAGCATTGGAGTCGTAACCGTTGGGACGCATCGCTGAAGCCTTCACAAATCTGAAGCGAAACGGAAAGAAGGGATTCATTCCCTACATCACCGCCGGCGATCCGGACCTCGCAACCACCGAACAGCTCCTCGTTACCCTCGCGCAGCACGCGACGTTGATCGAGCTTGGG
>DATHTI010000285.1:0-2958 GCA_035463335.1 Pyrinomonadaceae bacterium
CCGGGTTTGCCGCTTTACGTTTCGCTAAGTCCATTCAGAACGCGCGAAGGCCTGTACACGGTTCCGATCGCGATCGAGGTTCCGCCGTCGGCGGTGAAGTTTGCGCGCAAAGGCGACAAGCAGTCGATGGAGTTGGAAGTGCTCGGAGTGTTGAAAGCAACACCCGACAAGATGCTTTCGCGTTTGGGCGGCAACTTCGACGTCAGTCTTTCGGCAGACGATTACAACCAGATCCTCAGCAACAACATTTTCTATCGACAGGATTTGCAACTCACTTCAGGCGATTACACGATCGATCTGATTGTGAGAGACAAGCAGTCAGGCAAGGTTGCGGCGCGACGAGAACATTTTGTTTTGCCTGAGCCTGATGCGGAGTTTGCGACGACGCCAGTGGTGCTTAGCCGGTACGTGGAGCTTGCGCGTCAACTGCCGCCTAATCCCGCCGACTTTCCGGACGTGTTCGTGCATGGAAAGCAATTGATCCGTCCGTCGCCGGGTCGCCAGTTCAAGACAACCGATAACTTGATCATGTACATGGCTGTTTACAACGCGGCGGATAATCCGGACACGGGCAAGCCCATGGTGCGCGTGACGGTGCGGTTGATGAAAGACGGGCAGCCGGCGAGCAAGTTTTTTGATTTCGTTTTGACGGAGGTTCTACCGCAGCCAGTGCCGCACTTGACCTTCGCCGAATTCTTACGCCTGGCTACGCTTGCGCCCGGTCGATATCAGGCGGTGATCGAGACGAAGGATATGGTGACGCGGAAGTCTACGAAGCAGGAAGCAGCGTTCGAGATCGTGCCGTAGGTAGCCACAAAAAGGCACAAAAAGCACAAAAGACATTACCTGTTGATTTCCGATCTCGATACGCCCGCCGTTGTTGTTGATCTCGACATTATGGATCGAAATCTGGCGCGCGTGAGTGACTACTGTCGCGAGCATCAGCTCCTGCTTCGACCACACACAAAGACTCACAAGATTCCTGAGCTCGCTAAACGCCAGATCGCGAGCGGCGCGACGGGAATCACAGTCGCCAAAATCAGCGAAGCGGAAGTGATGCTCGATGCCGGCATTACAGACATTCTGATCGCCTACCCGATCGTTGGACCACAGAAGACTGCCCGGCTTGCGCGCCTGGCTGAACAAGCGAAGATCACTGTCTCACTCGATTCCGAGGAAGTCGCGCGTGGCCTGTCAGAAGCCGCAGCGCGGCAGGGAACAACTATCCGTGTCCTGATCGAAATGGATGTGGGCTTCGGGCGTTGTGGATTCAGCGACGAAGCCCATCTTCTCGCACTCGGCCAGACGATTGCAGAGCTGCCCGGACTCGAGTTCAGAGGTTTGATGTTCTTTCCGGGGCAGTTTGGCGTTGCACCTGAAGAACGCGCTGCCATGCGAGTTCAAGTGAACGATTTCCTGAAGCGAGTGCTCCAGGTTTTCTCAGATGCTGGTTTGCCAGTGGCGATCGTGAGTGGAGGCTCGACGCCTACGGCGTATGAAGGTGGTTTTTTTCATGGTGTGAACGAGGTCAGGCCGGGCACATACATCTTCAACGATCGAAATACTGTAGCTGTTTCAGCCTGCAAGCTCGAAGATTGTGCGTTGTCTGTGATCGTCACGGTGGTCAGCACTGCTGTTTCGGGACACGCTGTTGTTGATGGTGGCTCGAAGACTTTTTCTTACGACCGTTTCCAGGGCGGCGACGGCAGTGGCTTTGGAATCGTGAAGGAGGATCCCGCGGCGCAGCTCGAGAGATTTTCAGAAGAGCATGGTCATTTGAATATTCAGCATTCGGAGCGGCGCTATCGAATCGGAGACCGGCTCAGCATCATTCCCAATCACGTTTGCACGACAGTAAACATGCACGATGAGATTTATGGCGTGCGAGGCGAGCGCGTTGAAGAGGTTTGGCGCGTGGCGGGGCGAGGCAAGGTCCATTGAGATATTTCTCTCGCAAAATTCTTTTAATAGTCATCCTGCTGGTAGCTTGTGCGCTTTTCATTGCTCCGGTTTCGAGCTCGTCAGAGTCTTATGACGTCGTAATCCTCAACGGCAGAGTGATCGATCCTGAATCGCGCACTGACGCGATCCGCAATCTCGGAATCTCCAACGGCAGTATCAAAACGATCAGCACTCGCGGTCTCGACGGTCGCACTGTGATCGATGCTCGAGGTCTGGTTGTGTCACCAGGCTTTATCGATCTGCACCAGCATGGCCAGAACGAGGAAAACTATCGCTTCAAAGCAATGGATGGCGTGACAACCGCGCTCGAGCTCGAAGTCGGCACTGGTGATATTGACGCCTGGTACGCTCAGCGCGCGGGAAGATCTCTGATCAACTACGGCGTAAGTGTCGGACACCTCGCTGCACGAATGGCTGCAAGGCACGAGCCGGTCACGTTTCTGCCAACCGGTGACGCTGCACGCAGGCCCGCGACAGACGCTGAGATCAACGATATGAAGCAGCGTCTCGAAAACGGATTGAAACGCGGTGCGGTCTCAGTGGGATTCGGAATCCAGTACACACCCAACGCTTCACGTTGGGAGATTCTCGAGATGTTTCGTGTGGCTGCGCGTTATGGTGCGTCGTGTCACGTGCACATGCGACACGCTGGCGTAAAAGAACCCGGCAGCAGCATTCAAGCGTTGGAAGAACTGATCGCAGCGGCGACGATTACCGGCGCGCCACTTCATGTTGTTCACATTCAGAGCACGGGTGGTCCAGCCACGCCGAAGCTGCTGCAAATGATCGGTGAGGCGAAGTCGCGTGGGCTCGACGTCACGACGGAGTGTTATCCATACATCGCTGGAATGACTGACATCAAGTCGGCGATCTTCGACGAAGGGTGGCAGGAAGTTTTCAATATCGACTACAAAGATCTGCAATGGGCTGCAACCGGTGAGCGTCTGACGAAAGAAACGTTTGAGAAGTACCGGAAGGCTGGCGGCATGGTGGCCG
>DATHTI010000286.1:0-4574 GCA_035463335.1 Pyrinomonadaceae bacterium
CAGCGGCATAAAGACGTTGCCGACTACGTAAACCTGATCAGCTTCAGGCAACGTCACGATATCTCCGGCCTCGAGGTAAGGGTTTGATTTCGGATCACCCTGTAGAACGTCGCTTAGTTTGTAGCTGCTGAATGCGGCGGAGGTATCGGTCTCGTCAGTCTGTTTGCAAGGTGACGAAGCGGTTGAGTGGACGATATTGATTGTCTGCCCTGCTTTGGTAGATGGGCCTTTAGCGTAAGTGAGCAATTCGAGTAGACGAACGCGGCGTTGTAGCTGAAAACGGCTCTGCTCGTTAACGGCACCGATGACGGCGACTTGTTTTGAGTGGTATTCCTTGATGAAGACGTCGACCTGAAGGTTCTTGTAGTAACGGGCGTAGCGGGTGGAGATCTCTTTGGCGAGCTCACCTTCCGTCAGGCAGACTGCTTGTATCTCGTTTTCGATTAAGGGCATGCGGAGCATGCCGTTGCCTTCGACGCGAACCGCTTCACGCGAGAGCTGTGGACGGTTGTAGACGCGGATGTCGAGGATGTCGCCGGGGCCGATGCGGTAGCGATCGTCCTGCGCGTAGACAGGTACGAGTAGAAATAAGAGTACAACGATTGTTTTCATTTATTAACCGCGGATTATCTGTGGTTTGACATCCCAAGGCGCCGCGAGAGCAGTGCCTCACGCATGTGGTTCGGATGTGCCAGGTTCAAAACTGTGTTACTCAACAACACCAGCAACTCCTCGTGCTCGCGCCTGAAGAGACCGGTCAACGGCTGCTCGCCCGTTTTGACCACGATGCCTTCCCGCACCCACTGCCAAAACTGCGTCTGTGTCGTCCAAAACTGTTTGCGGTCGCGGCAGATCACCAGCGCTGTCTTCTTCTTACGCTTTTTTTTCATCCGGACACACCTCAACCTTTGCGTGTTGTTCTCACACAGGAAACCCGTTGGGGAAGCCTCTCTCGCGAGGCAGCAGCTAGTTTTCAAGTGTCGGGTGCAAACAGAATTCCTCACACCCGTGTAACTGTCAAGTTTATAAATGACAAAAGCAGTTGTTCACGAAATCTGATCGACCATCTCGCACCAGAGGTGCCCGATAGTGATGTGAGCTTCCTGCACGCGCGAGGTGCGGCTGGAAGGGACTGCCACAGCCATGTCGCAAAGCGATCCGAGCGGTTCGGTCGTGGCGCCGGTCAGTGCAATGGTTTTACAACCCAGCTCGCGCGCCCTCTCAGCCGCACGCAAAATGTTTTTCGACTTGCCACTCGTGCTGATGGCGATCAACACGTCGCCGGCTTGCGCTAGTCCCGCGAGCTGGCGCGCGAACACCTGATCGTATCCGAGATCGTTACTCACCGCGGTGAGCGCTGAAGTGTCTGTCGTGAGCGCGATCGCCGGCCACGAGCGTCGCTGCTTTTCATAACAACCAACCAGCTCGGCTGCGATGTGTTGTGCATCCGCCGCGCTACCACCATTTCCACATAGCAAAACTTTTCGACCGCTGGACAGCGCTTCACAAATCATTTGACCGGAACGTTCAATTTCAGGGAGTGCTGCGTCGAGTAATTTTTGGATTGTGGCCAGGTGCTCTTGTAGAGAGTTGGTCAAAAATTGCACGTGTGGAAATTAACACAGTTTTCCGCCGTTGCCCACGGATATCCGTGTATTTTGTGTTACCCTGTCCGCCACTCACAACATATATGAGCAATTCAAATCCAACGCCGATGCTGCGTCAGTACCAGGAACTGAAGCAGCAACATCCCGGGACGCTGCTGTTTTTTCGTCTCGGAGATTTTTATGAACTGTTTTTTGACGACGCGCTGACCGGCTCGCGCGAGCTGCAAATCACACTCACCGCGCGTGGGAAGGAGAGCGGTAATCCGATTCCGATGTGCGGCGTGCCGCATCACTCCGCGGCGAATTACATCGCCCGTCTCGTGCGTAAAGGTTATCGCGTCGCGATCTGCGAACAGACTGAAGAAGCGGGCAAGACGAAGAAACTTGTACGGCGTGAGGTAGTACGTATCGTGACGCCGGGCACTCCGATCGATCCGCAGCTACTGGAAGCGCGTGAGCCCGTGTTTCTGGCGGCGGTTTGCAGTGCTGGTGAGTCGATTGGTGCGGCGTTTCTGGATATTTCGACTGGTGAGTTTCGCGTTACGCAGGAAGCGGGGCGCGATTCCTGGATGCGGATTCGTGCGGCGCTCGAGTCGTATGCACCGCGTGAGTTGTTGTTTCCGGCGTCGCTTGGCGCACTGATTAAGGCCAGCCTGACGGGCAAAGTTCAAACCGCGCCGCTGCCGTTGGAAAACACTAACGGAAATGCCCATGCGCGTGAGGATTTTGGTTTTGAAGTCGTTCTCACGCCGCTCGACGACTGGCAATGGCAGAAAGACGATTGCTTTACGCTCCTGCTCGATCACTTCAAAGTAAAGACGCTTGATGGATATGGCCTCGGGAAAAAGGACGAGGCAATACGCGCTGCCGGTGCGTGTTTGCGATATGCGCGGGAAACGCAACGGGCGGCAGCGGAGCACGTGACGGATCTCGTTTACTTCGAGCCGCAGGATCATCTCGTGCTCGACAGTGTCACGGTTCGGAATCTCGAGCTGGTTGAGTCGCTCGCGGGTGGCAGTGGTCGCTCGTTGCTGCAAGTGATCGACGAAACGGTGACCGGCATGGGTGCGCGATTGCTGCGGGCGTGGCTGCTCCGTCCATGCGTGAAGCGTGGCGAAGTTGAAGCACGCTTAGCAGCAGTCCAGGACCTTGTTGCATCGCACATGCGTCGCGATAAGCTGCGCGCGTTGTTGAAAGAAGTTTCAGATCTGGAACGCGTCGTGGGCCGGATCAGTCTCGGCTCTGCGACACCGCGCGATCTGTGTGCGATGTTGCGCTCGTTGAACCAGGTGCCGGCCATTCGTGAAGTGTTGACCGGGCTGGACGCTTCGTTGATCGAAGTGCTCGTTGAAAATACTGACGAGCTCCCTGACATTCGTGATCTGATCACACGTGCGATCAATGATGATCCGCCAATCAAGCTCAGCGACGGCGACACGATTCGCGAGGGCTACTCAGCCGAACTCGACGAGCTGCGTTCGACCAGTCGCAACGCCAAACAGATCATCGCAGCGCTTGAAGCTAGCGAACGCTCGCGCAGTGGGATCAACAATCTCCGTATCCGCTTTAATGGAGTGTTCGGCTATTTCATTGAGGTTTCGAAAGCGAATGCCGCACGCGTACCGGTCGAGTATGAGCGACGCCAAACACTCGCCAACGCCGAGCGCTTCACTACACCCGAGCTGCGCGACTGGGAAAAGAAAGTGCTCGGCGCTGAAGAACGCATCGTGCAGCTCGAGACCGAGCTCTTCACTGACGTTTGCCGTCAAATCGCTGCGGAAACGAAACGCATCCAGATGACTGCGCGTGCGCTCGCAGCACTCGACGTACTCGCCTCGTCTGCTGAAGTTGCTACGCGTCGACGTTACACGAGACCAACCCTGCACGATGGCGACGAGCTTGAGATCGTTCAGGGGCGACACCCGGTTATCGAAGCGTTCATCGATGAGCCGTTCGTGCCGAATAACTTATATCTCAACAACTCGACTGACCGGCTGCTGATCATCACTGGACCAAACATGGGCGGCAAGAGCACCGTGCTGCGCCAGACAGCCATCATCTGCATACTCGCGCAAACCGGTTGCTTTGTTCCGGCTGAGCGTGCGCGTTTGCCGTTGCTCGATCGGATCTGGACCAGGGTTGGCGCCTCAGATGATCTCACGCGTGGGCGTTCGACGTTCATGGTCGAGATGACTGAGACGGCCGCGATACTGCACAGCGCAACGCCGCGATCGCTCGTGCTCCTTGATGAGATCGGGCGCGGGACGGCGACGTTTGATGGGCTCTCGATCGCATGGGCAGTTGCGGATTACCTGCACAACTCAGCGGATCATGCGGCGAAGACGTTGTTTGCGACGCACTATCACGAGCTCACTGAATTAGCGGAGCGCCTGCCGGGCGCGCAGAATTACCAGATCACGGCAACGGAGCGCGAAGGTGAGGTCGTGTTCCTGCACCGGCTCGAGCGCGGGCGCGCGTCGAAATCTTACGGTATCGAAGTAGCGCGCCTCGCGGGGTTACCGCCGGCCGTGATCGCGACTGCCCGCGAAGTGCTGACGCGTCTGGAGCGTTATGAGTTGGACGTGTTTGCAGCGGATAGCGAGCTCGGCAAGGCGGCGCGTCGCCGAGCCGCGGCGCAGGCCACTCTCTTCGATCTCGTAGCCACGGATGACGCGGATCTTTAAATCCGGATTTAAATCGGATTTTTTTATCCGCGCCATCCGCGGTTAACTATTTCACTCGAAACCAGTCGCCTTTCCCATCGTTCGTGCGGAGCAATCGTAGGATTTCATCGTACGTGAATGGCCTCGCACCGCGCCGACCAAACACTGATACTTGATTGCCGCTCTCGTCCACTGCGCGGTCGCGATCGAGAGCTTTTGAGATGGCGAGGGCTTCGCCTTTTGTCTTGAAGGTTGCGATCAGCACTGGTCGCGGCCGCGGGCTGAAGCCGGCATACTCCGGCAT
>DATHTI010000287.1:0-1522 GCA_035463335.1 Pyrinomonadaceae bacterium
ACAAGAGTTTCGAGTGCTGCTTTTGATGAGGCGTACGCAGCCTGACCGGCGTTCGGACGTTGCGCCGCGGTCGATGAAATGACGACGATGTTGCCACTACGATTCAGGATCATTGGCTTCAATGTCGCTCTTAACATGCGAAATGCCGCCATCACGTTGAGATCGTAAACCCCCGCGAGATCGTCATCTGTCAATCCCGCCACCAGTCCATCAGCAAGCGTGCCGGCGTTGATAATGAGATTGTCGATGCGCCCTGCTTCTTCCACGACGCGTGCGGCTGCATCTTGGTCTGTGAGGTCTACCGCGAACGTGCGCGCCGGCAACTCCTTCGCAAGCTCAGCGAGCACTCGCTCGTTTCTTCCAGTCAATATCAACTTCGCACCGGCAGCACCAAAGCCGCGCGCCAGCGCACGCCCGAGATACCCGGTCGCACCCGTAATAAGCACGACTCGATCCTGCAATCCCCACTCGGCGCTCATAGCCACGATTTTTTTAGCCGCAAAAAGGCACAAAAAGCACAAAATCAAAACTGCATCTAAGCTGGCAATAAGAGAAAAATCAGTTTGTGTTTTTGTGGCTACTCCGTTCTTTTGATCACTATCGCGGCGTTTTGTCCGCCCATGCCAAACGACACTGACAATACTGTCCGGGCATCAACATCGCGCGGCTCTCCGATCACATGGTCCAACTCACAGCCTTCGTCTACGTGGCGCAGGTTCACTGTCGGCGGCACAATGCCGGTGGCACAGGTATGGGCCGCAACGATCGCTTCGAGCACACCGGCTGCGGCCATCGCGTGCCCGATCGCGCCTTTCGATCCTGACACCGGGACCTCTCGCCAGCGGTTCGCGAAAAGCTTTCGTAACGCTGCCGCCTCCGCGAGATCGCCGGAATAGGTTGCAGTCGCGTGCGCATTCACCGCATCGATCTGTTCTTCAGTCAAAGCAGCATCGGCAAGCGCGCGCCGCATGCAAAGCTCTGCGCCCGCGCCGTCGTCGCAAGGTCGATTGAGATCGAACGCGTCCTGGCTCATGCCAAACCCAATCACTTCCGCGAACACCGCCGCACCGCGTTCGCGCGCACTCTCGAGAGTCTCCAGGACCATTGCGCCGGCGCCATCGGCTAGCGCGAACCCTTTTCGTTTCTTATCAAAAGGACGACACGCCAGCGACGGATCGTCACCATTGTCAACGGCCACTGCCTGCAATCCGCCAAAACCAATCAGGTAAAACGGCGTGAGCATCACACTCGATCCACCAGCGACGCACGCTTCAACATGTCCGTTCTGAATCAAACGAAATGCTTCGCCGGCGGCCTGTGTGCCCGACGCGCAAGCGGCAGCGATCATGCGTTTGGGACCAGCGAACCTCGAAGCCAGGTTCGAAAAGCAACGGCCCGCCGAGCGATGCACAAAGCCCTCTGGTCCCATCTGGAAAGTGTCGAGACCAGTGGACCAGATGAAACCGCAGGCGGCCGCATCACGTTTCGATTCAGCGAGGGCGTCGTCGATGGCGCGATTTGC
>DATHTI010000288.1:0-2816 GCA_035463335.1 Pyrinomonadaceae bacterium
GGGCACAAGCTGCTTTCGAACAATTCGAAGTGGATCAACTTTCTGCTGGTTAAGAATCGCAAATGGTTTTTTGAGAACGTCGTGTTGATTGGAGACGCTTTACACACGGCGCACTTCTCGATTGGATCCGGGACGAAGCTCGCGATGGAGGATGCGATCGCGCTGGCCGAGTCGTTTCAGCAAACGGCGAACGTTTCCGAGGCGCTCGCGCAATTTGAAAAGACGCGACGACCGGTGATAGAGGACTACCAGGCGGCGGCGTTTGAGAGTATGCGGTGGTTTGAAAACGCAGTTGAATACATGCACCTGAGCCCAATCGAGCTTGCTTACGTGTTGATGACGCGGAGTGGACGTGTTAGTTACGAGGAATTAAAAAGGCGCGATCCTGCTTTTATCCGGCAGTATGAGTTAAGCCACGATTAAACGGATGACCACGGTGGGGGCTCTAAGACTCGCCGGCCTTTGTCCCACAACTTGCACGTCACCGGCTTGTGCGCCTGGTCCAATGCCTCGCAGTAGTTTGTATAAGTACAGCGACGCACTTCATCACCACGGCCGAGTCTCACCTTCATAAACCAATCCGGATCGGCAAGCGCCTGGCGGGCCATGCCGACGATATCAGCCTGGCCGAGCCGCAGGATCTCTTCTGCCTGTTCAAACGTTGATATGCCGCCTGTGGCCACGATTGGTGTCGCAAACCCACTCTCGTTCACGGCTTTCTTAATCGCCGCAACGAGCGGGACACTGCGGCCGAATGGACCAGTCACATCGGAGAGCACAGTCGGCATGCACTCGTAACCACTTTGACCCGTGTACGGATAAACCGCCTGGCCCACCTTCGGCTGTTGCGCATCTTCAAACTTGCCACCCTTCGAAAGCGACAGGAAATCGAAACCCGCGGCCGCAAATTCCTTCGCGTAATAGATCGCATCCTCGACACGACTACCGCCCGCAATCACCTCATCAGCCAAAAACCGCACACCGACGACATAATCGTTCCCAACACACTTGCGCACCTCACGATAAACCTCCAGGGGCAAACGCACGCGATTCTCTCGCGATCCTCCATATCCATCCTCACGATCATTCTGCGCGCTCAAAAACCCGGCCATCGTGTAAGCATGCGCGTAGTGAAGCTCAACTCCATCAAACCCAGCCTCGCGTGCTCGCTCAGCGGCCGCAGCGAATATCGGTGGCAGCTCCTGCGGCAGATCTCGAATATGCTGCAAGTGTGTGTCAGTAACACGCTCCCGATACCCAAAGCGCAGCGCTTCCAACTCACGCGGGCGCAGTACCAGATCAGTCACCTCATCATCCGCATTCAGCAAAAACTCCCGTACGTGATCGTCTGGAGCAGTTAGCCATGCAGACTGCGAAGTAAGTTGCGTCAGCGCACGACGATGATGATCGTCAACAGTTAAAAATCGCTGAAAGTACTTCTCCTTCTCAGGCCGTCGCTTCACTGCGAGAAAGTCGATAATCTGTATAAACAGCCGCGTCTCACCACCACTTGCTTCACGCACAGTCTCGACCAGCGTTCGCAACCCCGGAATAAACCGATCATCACCAATGCGCAGCAACGGCCCACTCGGAATATCGCGCACGCCGGTCGCTTCGACCACGAGCACGCCCGGACGTCCTTCAGCAAACCGCCGGTACCAATCGAGATTTTGCTGCGTGACAAACCCGTCATCAGTCGCCCGCCACGGCACCATCGCCGGCACCCACGTGCGGCTGCGCGCCTCGAGTTTGCCGATGGCGATAGGACTGAACAGTCGTGATCGCGCGGCTTCCTCGGCAGCGGGCCAGCTCGTTTCGAGTATCTTGTGGCGGATCGGATTCGCGAATTTCCACATGTTCCTTTATACAGATTACACGGATTACGGAGATTCAGGGTAATTCTGTTAAATTAACCGGGACAGGAGGATGCATATTTGTCTGACGAGTTACTGAAATGGCGCAGCGAGTTTCCCATTCTCAATAAGACTGTTTACCTGATCTCGCACAGTCTCGGCGCGATGCCGAGAGCCACTTACGATCGCCTCCACGATTACGCCGAAACGTGGGCGAGCCGCGGCGTGCGCGCGTGGGCCGAAGGATGGTGGGACATGCCCATCACAGTCGGCGATGAAGTCGCACAAATCATCGGCGCCGACCCCGGCACCGTAGCAATGCACCAGAATGTCTCGATTTGCCAGTAGCTCATTCTCTCCTGTCTCAAACCGACACCAGAGCGAAACAAGATCGTCTATTCAGAGTTGAACTTTCCGTCCGTGATGTACGTCTATGAGGCTCACGCACGCGACGGCAGCATCCGCATCGAGATAGTTAAATCAGACGACGGCATGACTGTGCCGCTCGAGCGAATGCTCGCCGCGATCGATGAGACGACACTCCTCGTTCCCTTCTCGCACGTGCTTTTCAAGAGCGCGTTCCTGCAGGATGCGAAGGCCATCATCGATCGAGCGCACGAAGTGGGCGCGATGGTCGTGCTCGACACTTACCAATCCGCCGGCACTGTGCCGTTCAGCGTGAAAGAGCTGAATGCTGACTTTGCAACTGGCGGCTCGGTGAAATGGCTCTGTGGTGGTCCAGGCGCGGGCTACTTGTACGTTCGACCGGATTTACAGGAAAAACTCGAACCAAAGACAACGGGCTGGATGGCCCATGAGTCACCATTCGCGTTCGACACGTCGCTCCGTTACGCGCCAAACATCACGCGGTTCCTGCACGGCTCGCCCGCGATTCCCGCGCTCTACGCAGCGCAATCCGGCTACCAGATCATCAATAAGATCGGTGTCGATAAGATACGCGAG
>DATHTI010000289.1:0-6275 GCA_035463335.1 Pyrinomonadaceae bacterium
AAGGGTGCAGACGTTTGCGGATTTTGTGGCCGGGGAGCGAGTGACTCGTTGGTGGGGTCATCCAAAGGGACGACTGATCTTCGCCCTTACGCGCGCGATACGCGATTCACCTGATGTTCTCACGTGCCGTCTTATTGATGGCAAAGTCACTTACGTACATCGACGTCTATGGCCCGCACTGGTCAAGTTGTCCGGTGAGTTGGACACGAGCGGCCTCGACGCGATTCGTGAAGAACATTCGCCCGATGGCAAACATAAGACAGTCGTGACCGAGTTTCCGAAGTGGGTTCCGGCCGAGGTCTTACCAGCGGGCAAAAAACTCACGCAGCGAGAAGCCCGCTCGATGCTCACACAAGTCCTCACAAAATGATTGAAGAAAGTATTTTGTGCTTTTTGTGCCTCTTTGTGGCTAAAACATGTATGTCCGAAGGGGTGTCGATGTCGATCGAACCTTGTGGGAATTCCACGGTGGCGACTTCTTCCGAATGTGCGGCGATGATTCGTCGTGCGCCTTCGTCCGCGGTTAGCGATGCAAGCTCGGTGAATAGTTCCGCAGCGAAGAAAGCGGGAACACCGCGCGTCGTGCCGTAAGTTGAAGCAACGATTGCGCGGCCTGTCGTACGATGAGTGCTGATTAGCTCATTCAGAACATCAGCCGTCACGAAAGGCTGATCGCAGAGCATGATGACAACGCCGTCGCAATCGCTCGTAAGCATCTCTTCCAGCCCGGCGCGAATAGACGAGCTGATTCCACTCTGCCAGTTTTGATTCTCAACTACAGACACTGCCAAATCGTCGAGCTCGCGACGCATTTGTTCTGCCTGATTTCCGACAACAACGACAACTCGATCGCAAACCGACTGTAACGCAGCCTTAGCGGCGTGCCGTATCAAAGTCTCCCCGCGAAGCGTCAATAGCTGCTTCGGAGATCCGAGTCGCGATGATCCGCCGGCCGCTAAAACGATGACGCCGATTCCCATACGTCCCTCGAAAGGCAATGGTAGCAGATACCGCAACAACTCGACGTCGTGCAGGTAGTTGTGAGTCATCACCACGACAACGGTGCGCTCCGACAAATGTCGGAGTTTAAGGCGAAATTGTAGGGGCGGCCCTCCGTGGCCGCCCCAGGTTGCCACCTTGTGTTTCCGCGCTGGGGCGGCCACAGAGGGCCGCCCCTACAGTTGGTGGGACGCCGCCCGTTGCAACACGCGCCTCGTGGACCACACCGTCATCCGCCCGTCACGTCGATCGATACCACGATCGTGTTAGATTGTGAGAATGAAGAAGGCCCACCTGATATTTGGAGCATTGATCGTAGTTGCTTTTTTGTTGACAGGTCAGTACATGGATAAGTTCTACAACCACCTTGATGGTATGCCTGACGGTCCACGACTGCTATATCGCACCAGACACATCTTCATCCTGCTGGCAGGTTTACTCAATCTTGGGATCGGAGCTTATTTCACTGACAGAATCCAACCCTGGCGGCGAACATTGCAACTGCTCGGCTCGTTGTTCATCTTCGCTGCATCGCTTTTATTTCTCATCGCCTTTTTCTACGAACCGACTCTGACTGACCTGCACACGCCTGTGAGTCACTGGGGAACGTACACGATTGCGACGGGCGCGGTGTTGCACGTCGTGAGCGGTGTACGCCAGCCAATCTGACTTCTTTCGATACCTCGATCGGGTTACCACCCATATCCTCGATGACGTGATGCGCCAAATAACGTTACGTGGCAGAATGCAATTTCTGCTTTTTTGTGGCAATTAATGGAGCACTAATACGTTATGGCGAAACCGGTATTGCTGGCGGTGGACGACGATCGCGAGGTGTTGCGCGCGATCGAGCGTGATCTGCGACGAAAGTATGGCAACGATTATCGTGTGTTAAGGGCGGGTTCAGGACAAGAGGCGCTCGAGATAGTTCGAGAGCTGAAGATCAGAAACAATTCCATCGCGCTGTTCCTGATCGATCAAAGGATGCCCGGCATGTCGGGTGTCGAGTTTCTCGCACAAGCGATCACTCTCTTTCCAGACGCGAAGCGGGTGTTGTTAACAGCTTATGCTGACACTGACGCCGCGATCGCTGCCATCAACGAAGCAGGCATCAATCATTACCTGCTCAAGCCCTGGGATCCGCCGGAAGAAAATCTGTATCCGGTGCTCGACGAGTTGCTTGAAGATTGGGAAGCAGCGTTTCCACCGCAGTTTGAAGGCATCCGCGTGTTAGGCAATCGCTGGTCGCCTGCGTCACACAACATCAAAGACTTTTTGGCGCGCAATCACGTTCCGTATCAATGGCTCGACATCGAAACTGCCGCCTCGGATTCAGAAGTCCGCAGCCTGGTCGAGCTGCTCGATGAAGAAGACACGCGAAGCTTGCCAATCGTGATTCTTCCCAACGGTGTGCGCCTGCGCCAACCGTCACTCGCAGATCTTGCTGAACACGCCGGACTAAGAACTCGCGCTACCGAAGCGTTTTACGATCTTGCGATTGTCGGTGGTGGTCCAGCCGGACTGGCGGCAGCCGTCTACGGCGCGAGCGAGGGTTTGCGAACAGTGATGATCGAGCGTGAAGCTCCGGGTGGCCAGGCGGGCATGTCCAGTCGCATTGAAAATTATCTCGGCTTCCCGAGCGGACTCACCGGCGCCGATCTCGCGCGACGAGCAGTGGTCCAGGCGAGACGTTTCGGCGTTGAGATCATTTCGGCGGAAGCTACAGAAGTGCGTATCGATGGTCCATACCGGTTTTTGAAACTCGCAGATGGCGCGGAGCTCAGTTGTCACGCATTGTTGGTGGCGACTGGTGTGCAATGGCGCAAGCTGGACGCTCCCGGCGTGGAGCGCTTAACCGGAGCCGGCATTTATTACGGCGCCGCAATGACTGAAGCGATGTCGACAAGGGACGAGGACGTTTACGTTGTGGGCGGCGCGAACAGCGCCGGACAAGCCGCAATGCACTTTTCGAGATACGCGAGCCGTGTCGTCATGCTCGTGCGCGGCTCGTCGCTGGCGGCGTCGATGTCGCAATACCTGATCAATCAGCTCAAAGCGACTCCTAACATTCAGATCGAATACAACACGTCAGTCGTGGAGGCGCATGGCGAAGATCACCTCGAGGCGATTTCCATTCACTGCTCGGAGACGAACGAGATTAACAAAGTGCCTGCCAACGCGCTGTTCATCATGATCGGAGCGGCGCCAAACACTGACTGGCTGGCAGACATCGTCGAACGCGATGAGCGTGGCTTTATCTATTCCGGCCCGCAGCTCACGCGCGATGGCAAGCGGCCAAACGGCTGGAAACTCGATCGCGAGCCGGGGCTTTTGGAGACAAACGTGCCCGGCATCTTTGTCGTCGGTGATGTCCGGCATGGCTCGGTTAAGCGTGTGGCATCGGGCGTGGGCGAGGGATCGGTCGCGATTTCTTTTGTGCATCAATATCTAAGCAAGGTCGTGTGACAGATGGAAGAAACAGTTTCGGGCGGCATTGAAGCAGGCGTTCCAGTAAGCTCTTCACCCGTGGATAAAGTCGAGGCGCTTCGTCGCGTGCATGTGTTTGCCGATCTGCCCGACGACCAGTTGCAGTGGTTTGCCGGTAATTCGGAAGACCGGCGCTTTGCGGCCGGAGATGTTGTGTTTCGCAAGGGCGATAAGCCCGAGGCGATGGTGGTCTATCTCGAAGGCGAATTACACGCTTACTGGGACGAGAGCGATCACGACCAGGTTTACATCTCGCGCGCGGGCGAGCGATCGACTGAGGTAAGCGGCATGCTTCCGTTCTCACGCATGACGTCGTTTCAGGTGACCGGTTACGCAGTAACTGACGTGCGCCTGCTGTGGTTCCCGGTGGTCCTGTTTCCCGAGATGATGCAGCGCATGCCGCTGCTGGTCCAACGACTCGTCGGCATCATGAGCGATCGCGTGCGTGAATCGACCACGCTCGATCAACAGCAGGACAAGCTGATGGCGCTCGGAAAACTATCAGCCGGTCTTGCCCACGAGCTTAACAATCCGGCCGCTGGCGCAACGCGCGCCGCAAACGATCTCATTGAAACGTTGAAGGAGCTGCGCGCGGCCGACATGCGACTTTGCTCTCATGATCTCACCGCGACGCAACAGGCATCGATCGATGCGTTTGAAAGTAAAGCAATCGATCATACGGCCACCGCCGAGCAGTTGAATTCGCTCGAGCAAAGTGACCGCGAAGATGAAGTTTCCGGGTGGCTCGAGGCACATGGGATCAAGGAGTCGTGGAAATTCTCGGCCAATCTCGTCGAGGCCGGCATGGACTCCGCAGCACTCGAACAACTTCTCGGCGAGATACCACCGACCGCAACCGCCGATGTGCTGTCGCGCGTGAACTGCCAGCTCGCAGCGGCAAAGCTGGCGGCGGAGATCAAGAACGCCACGACGCGCATCTCCGAGCTGGTTGGAGCGATCAAAGAATACAGCTACATGGACCAGGCTAAAGTCCAGGAGCTGGACGTTCACAAGGGTCTGGATAACACGCTGCTTATCCTGAAGTACAAGTTGAAAAAGAAAAACATCAGCGTCACGCGCGACTATGCCGAGTCGCTTCCGTTGATCAAGGCGTACGGCAGTGAGCTTAATCAGGTTTGGACCAACTTGATTGTTAATGCAGTTGATGCGATGAAGGAAGGCGGGACGCTGAAGGTGCGGACGAAGCGCGAACCGACTGATATCATGATTGAGATCCGTGATAACGGGGCGGGGATACCGTCGTCCGTGCGGTCGCGCATCTTCGAGCCGTTCTTCACCACGAAGCCGGTCGGCGAGGGAACTGGTCTCGGCCTCGACACGGTCGCGCGCATCGTCCGCAAACACCGCGGCAACGTTCGTTTCGAATCAAAACCCGGCGACACGTGTTTCCAGGTTCGCCTGCCGGTTGGATAGCTAATCACTTCGCATCGTGGAAGATTATTCCGAGTGTGTACCGGCTTCCGGACCGGAGGCGACTCACGCCGTGCCGAAGGTTCACTCTGTAAACACTCTTCTTACCCTGAACCGGACGATGATGAACGGCAAACACCACGCCGTCGCCCTTTCGCAGCGGCACCACCATGGGCCGCGACTGCATGCGCGGCCTTTGTTCAGTCATCACAAACTCGCCACCAGTAAAATCTTTGTCCGGTTCTGACAAGAGGACTGCGATCTGGAGTGGGAAAATGTGCTCGCCATACAGATCCTGGTGGAGACAGTTGTAATCGTCGGTTCCATACTTCAGCAGCAGCGGTGTTGGTTTGTCCTGGCCTGCTTGATGGCAGCGCTGGATGTACTCCGCGTGCGTGGTTGGATAACGAGCGCCGATTCGAAGCGCCTCATTCCAGCGATTAGCGATTGGGACCAGGTGAGGGTAAAGCGAGGTGCGCAAATCTGAAACCAGATCGGGCAGTGGATAGTTGAAGTAGCGATACTCACCACGTCCGAAGCCATGTTGCTCCATCACGACCTGGCTGCGAAAGAGATTTTTCTCCTGATAAAGCGCACGAATCTGGTCGCATTCATCGGGCGCCAGAATACGTTCAATAACCGCATTTCCCTCCGCCCCCAGGTCTTCTGAAACCCGCTCCCACGCTATCTCCTCGGCTGCCATCGTCGAATAATACCGCGCCCCGGGCAGGCGCAACACTCCGATTCTTGCTTTCAAACTTAGCCACAAAAAGGCACAAAACGCACAAAACAAAGCGCCAAAAAGTAGGCTCCTACCAAGACTTATGGCTTTGACATCTTCATCCAATCATTCTTTCCTTCTCGTTTTCGATTATGAAGATTTGTTTCCGGAAGTGCCGCGGAATCTGTCAAAACAGGACGGCCGTATCGTTGAAAATAAGGTGCGAAATCTTCTTCAATACGCGCTATTGTTTTATCGCTGAGTTTCTTTACGCTGGGCTTCTCAGGATTTCGCTCTGAGAAAACCTCAAGCCTGACTTCTCCGCATGTGCTACTAATAGCGCCTTCGGGATAGGAGTAAAGTCCCTCGTAGGTCGCGTCCTTAGCGCGTATAAAATAGTTACTTTCATTCATGAAGTACGGGATCTTGCCTGGGTGGATTGGCATGATTTCCCGGTCGCCGCAGAACAGCTTCATCTTGTAAAAATCCGTCTTGAACCTGATGTTTGCTTGCGTGTGAATGCCATACGCAGCTGCGAAACTACGACCGAACGAACCCCAGAATGATTCGCCCATCTTTGGATCGGCATCAATAATGATTACGGGTTTGTACTCACCAACGTACTCTCTCCATCCCT
>DATHTI010000290.1:0-9941 GCA_035463335.1 Pyrinomonadaceae bacterium
GCTCCAGGTTTTTAATCCGAGCCTCGACGCGTCGAAGCTCTTCAACGACGTCGAGCTGCGACTCCAGCAGTCACTCATCCTCTGCAAGGACCTCTCGTCGTTGATGCGTTTTGTGAGGCTCGCGCAGGCTAATGACGACCCTGACGTGTTGCGCTCAGTAACCGCGCGCATCCTCGAATTTCGCGACGGCAGTATGCAGTATCTGATGTACAAAGACTGGCGCGGGTATGAGAGCCTGGCCCTCGAAGTTATTACGGCGGTTGAGAACAATCTCGATCCGAAACCGCTCCTGCACCGGTTTATTTGTTACCTGGAAGTGCTTTACGGGCACGTGAAGATGCGGGCGGTGCTGGCGGATGATTTTCCTTATTCAGGGAAGAATGAGGACGAGTAATTGCCGCAAAGTGGTAGGAGTCTGGTGACATAAATTGTTATCAAAGCAGGGGTGGCCACGGAGGGCCACCCCTACAGTTGTACTTGATCAAGCAACTTCATTGGAGGCGCTAGTTGAGGAACAACTGTAGGGGCGGCCCTCCGTGGCCGCCCCTGCTTTACTTCTGGCAGCTCGGGCAAAAGTAAGTAGATCTTCCACCCTGGACCACGCGGCGAATCCTTTTTCCACACCTGACACACGGCTCGCCCTCGCGCTCGTAGACGCGCCAGAAGCGCTCGGCTGTTCCGAAATAGCTGCCGTTGCCGTCGGCGAGATCTATTTTCAACGTTGAGCCCGCGTCGATCGCTTCCTGTAGCACATCGCGAATTGCCTGGTACAACTTGCGCGCACGTGGCTTCGAGAGCTTGTTCGCTGCTTTCATCGGGCTGATGCCTGCGAGAAAGAGTGCTTCGACGGCGTAGATGTTGCCGAGACCGAGAACACGTGTCTGGTCCAACAGCAGGTTTTTCAAGGGACGACCTGAGCGCGCCAGAGTGTTGAGCAAATATTCTTCCGTGAAGTCGTCTGACAACGGTTCAGGAGCGAGTGTTTGAAGCTCCTTCGGCGGGCGCAACGGATCTTTGAATATCTGCATGCGGCCAAACTGGCGCATGTCGCAATACACGAGGCGGCGATCGTCGTCGAGATAGAAGATGACGTGCGCGTAAGGCGGTAATGATTCGTCGGTTGTGAGTGAGACAAACTTGCCGGTCATGCGCAGGTGTGTGGTGAGCACGTGTCCTGATTCCAGTTTGAAAAGGATGTACTTGCCGCGCCGGCCGACCCCAGTGATGAGGGCGTTTTGTAGTTGATGATTGAATCTTTTGCGCGAGATGCCGGGGGCGATGCGTTTGAGATTCAGCTCAGCGGCGAGGATGCGGCGTCCGGTCACGAGTGGAGTCAGACCGCGGACGACGTGTTCTACTTCGGGAAGCTCAGGCATTAGCGAAGAAAACCTTAACCACAGATTACGCGGATTTTATTTACGATTCGATCAGTTTCTCGATTTCCTGCCGCGTTTGGTCCACCAATCCGTCCGTACGTGCCTCAATATTCAAGCGCAGCAGAGGTTCGGTGTTCGAGCCACGGATATTGAAGCGCCACTCGGCGGTCTCGAGCGAGTATCCGTCGGTGAAATCTTCCTCGCCCTCGCCGTGAAACTTTTTCTTCACCTTCTCAATCACTGCTTTGATGTCTTTCACACGATAATTGAGCTCGCCGGACATGTAGTGCCCTGACATGAACGGCGCCATGAGCTCGGACAAAGGCCGATCGTGCGTCGAAAGGTGTTCGAGCACGAGCAGGAAGGGAATCACACCATTGTCCGCATAGAAATTTTCACGGAAGTAATAATGGCCGCTCATCTCACCCGCGAAGAGCCCGTTCTCACGCCTCATGCGGTCTTTCATAAACGCGTGGCCGCCCTTTGAGATGACCGGCCGTCCACCTTTTCGTTTCACCGCGTCGAGGGTGGGCCATATCACGCGTGGATCGAAGATGATCGTGTTATCACTGCCATACTTCGTCAGCAGGATATCGGCAAGCAGCGCCGTGATGTATGCACCTGAGATGAACTCACCTTTCTCAGTAAAGAACATCGCGCGATCTGCATCAGCGTCCCACGCGACGCCAAACGCCGCGCCTTTTTCTTTGATCAGCGCTTCCGTTTCGGTGCGATTGCCCGGCAGCATCGGATCCGGTGGACCTTTCGGAAACGTGCCATCCGGCTCGAAGTTCAGAGGAAGCAGGTTGAGACCGAGATCCTGCGCGAGCCTCGCTGCGGGATAACATACAAATCCGAAGTTGGCGTTGCCGACAAACGTGAACGGTTTGATCTTGCTTCGATCGACAGACTTCAGGACGTGTTGCAGGTAGTCGTTGAGGATGTCGCGCTCGGTGCAGGTGCCTTTCTTATCGGAAGTGACTTCAGTGTCTTTACCCGCCTTGAGTGCGTCGCGTATTTCGAAGAGGCCGGTGTCGGATGAGATAGCGGTCGCTTTCTCACGCACCATCTTCATGCCATTGTATTCCTTCGGATTGTGTGAAGCTGAGACGACGATGCCACCTGAGTATTCCGATGAGGCGCCGACGGTGTAATAGAGCATGTCGGTAGTGATCTGGCCGATGTCTACAACGTCAACACCAGAGTCAAGAAAGCCGTTGATCAGACTCGCTTTCAACGGCGGCGACGAGACGCGCGCATCCATGCCGACGACCATTTTCCTGGGCTTGAAGAGATAAACGTAACCCCTGGCGATGCGGTAGTAGGCTTCTTCATCGATGTCAGAAGGATAAATGCCACGAATGTCGTATGCTCGAAAAACGTCCCAGTTCATGTTTCTCAAAGTCGATCCATCCACAGATTACACAGATTCTGTGAAATCTGTGGATGGATTTAGCTCTATGCAAAGGTGTAGTCGGTCAGCAAAGTCTTATCACCCAGCACGGTACCTGGTCGCACAACAGCCGCGCGACCGATATGACAACCACGACCAGCAATCGCGCCGGTCAACTGGGCTGTCGTCCCGATGCGTGTGTGGGGCCAGATAACACAATTCTCGACACGCGCGCGCTCCTCCACAAAACATCCCTGGCCCAACACTGAATTGATGATCTGCGCGCCCGGCTTGATCTGGCAGTCGTCTCCAATCAACGACAAGTCATCAATCTCCGCGACTGTCGCCGCATCAAACTGCCCGCGCCGCTCCTTGATATGAAACCGCGACACGCGATTCGCCAGCAGGTCCTGGTGCACTTGCAGGTATCGCTCCGGCGTTCCGATGTCGATCCAGTAAGTTCGTGATGGGATGTGCGCGTAAAACGCCTCACCGCGTTTCAAGAGATCAGGAAACAATCCATACTCGAAAGAGTAGTTCTCACCTGCAGGCAAATAGTCGAGCACATTCGGCTCGAGAATATAAGTGCCCGCGTTGATCGTATTGCACGTGATCTCATCAGCCTTCGGCTTCTCGAGGAAGCGTCGGATGCGACCATCTTTCTCAGTCTCAACTAAACCATAACTCTGCGGATTCTCAACGGGCGTCAGCACGACCGTCGCCGTTGCTTTGCGTTCGTTGTGCTCGCGAATGACGGCCTTGAGATCGAGATCGGTGAGAATGTCGCCATTGAAAACGACGGTGGGCTCGCGTATGAGATCTTCGGCGAACTTGTAAGCGCCCGCCGTGCCCATCGGTTGCGGCTCGACGGTGTATTTCAGCTTGACGCCGTAATCAGAGCCGTCGCCGAGCAGTTGCTCGATCTTGTTTGGTTGATACGATAGAGAGAGCGTGATGTCGGTGATGCCGGCGCGGCGCAGCGTGTCGATTTGATAAAGGAGAAAAGGTCGGTTACAGATCGGAACAATCGGCTTCGGAGTGTAAACTGTTAAAGGCCGAAGGCGCGTGCCTTTACCGCCAGCAAGAATGAGTGCCTGCATGCTTTATGAATAATGAAATAAAGTCTAATATCGGGCCAAGTCTAACATAAGGGAGTTTGAAATGCCGGAATTGAACGAAGCAGTAATTATCAGTGCGGCGCGTACGCCGGTGGGAAAATTTCTCGGATCGTTGAAAGGGTTTACAGCGACTCAGCTCGGCGCGCTGGTTGTGCGCGAGAGCGTGAAGCGCGCGGGAATCAAGCCTGAAGACGTCGACGAAGTAATCATGGGATGTGTGATCCAGGCGGGACTCGGCCAGAACCCGGCGCGACAGGCAGCGTTGAATGGTGGACTGCCTTCGACTGTTGCTGCTGTGACTGTGAACAAGGTTTGTGGCTCGGGTTTGAAGGCGGTGATGATGGCCGCGCAGGGAGTTCAGCTCGGCGACTCCGAGATGGTTGTCGCGGGTGGAATGGAGTCGATGAGCAACGCGCCGTATCTCATTCCGAAAGCGCGTGAAGGTTATCGACTCGGCAATGGCGAGCTGCTTGACGCGATGATCCACGATGGATTGTGGTGCGCATTTGAGAACTATCACATGGGCTGCACGGGTGAAGTTGTTGCGGACGAGTACAAGGTTAGTCGCGCCGAGCAGGATGAGTTTGCGGTCAGCTCGCATCGCAAAGCGGCAGCGGCGATCAGGGAAGGAAAGTTTAAAGACGAGATCGTGCCGGTAGAGATCAAGCAGAAGAAAGGACCCGCGCTTCTGTTTGATACCGATGAGACGGTGCGTGAAGACACGACGGTCGAAGTGCTCGGGAAGCTTAAGCCGGCTTTCAAGAGTGAAGGTGGAACAGTGACAGCGGGCAATGCGCCGGGTGTGAATGATGGTGCGTCGGCAGTTGTGGTGACTTCGCTGCGCCGGGCACGTGAGCTTGGTGTCGAGCCGATGGCGAAGATCGTGGCGCAGGCTGTGTCAGGTGTCGAGCCGCGCCTCGTGATGATGGCGCCGGTTGAAGCCGTGCGGAAGCTGTTGCAGAAGACCGGCTGGTCCGGGAGTGAAGTCGATCTGGTCGAGTTGAATGAGGCGTTCTCGGTGGCTGCGCTGGCGGTGACACGCGAGCTCGGTTTGGATCCTGAAAAGGTAAATGTGAATGGCGGTGCGGTGGCGTTGGGCCATGCGATCGGGCAATCCGGATCGAGATTGTTGACGAGCATGCTGTATGAGTTGAAACGAAGGGATGCAAGGCGAGGGATTGTGGCGTTGTGTCTCGGTGGTGGGAATGCCGTCGCGATGGCGATCGAACGTTAGCCACAAAAAGGCACAAAAGGCACAAAAAAATTTACATGAACGAGATGAATCGTGACACAGTGATCGGGGTGGTTGGCGCGGGCACGATGGGTAATGGCATTGCCCAGGTTGCGGCCCGCGCCGGTTACAACGTGATCATGCACGACGTCCGTGATGAATTTCTTCAGCGCGGAATGAGTGCAATCGACAAGAGCCTGCAACGTGACGTTGATAAAGAACGTCTCGATGTGCCGGGTAAACAGGGAATCGTCGAGAGAATTAAGACGACGACTGACTTCGCAGCATTCAAAGAAGCCTCGTTTGTTGTTGAAGCAGTAGTGGAAGATCTGGCAGTGAAGACACAGGTCTTCAAGATGCTTGATGAAGTCACGCCACCACACGCGATTCTTGCTTCAAACACTTCATCAATCTCGATCACGAAGCTTGGCGCGGCAACGAAGCGTCCCGACAAAGTTATCGGCATGCATTTCATGAATCCCGTGCCGGTGATGAAGCTCGTCGAAGTCATCCGCGGCATGGCGACTTCCGACGAAACTTACGAACGCGTCAGAACACTCTCCGAACAGCTAGGCAAGACCGCGCTCGACTGCCAGGATTCGCCCGGCTTCGTCTCCAATCGCGTTTTGATGCCGATGATCAACGAAGCGATTTTCACTTTATACGAAGGCGTGGCGAGTCGCGAGAGCATCGATGGCATCATGAAGCTCGGCATGAACCACCCGATGGGCCCACTTACGCTCGCAGATTTCATCGGTCTGGATGTATGCCTCGCCATCATGAATGTGTTATATGAGGGGCTCGGAGACCCCAAATACAGGCCGTGCCCGCTGCTGAAGCGCTATGTCGACGCCGGCTGGCTCGGTAGAAAAAGCGGTCGTGGGTTTTACGAATATTAATTGAGGCAGAATGCGCCCCGGCATCTCTCACTACTGTCAAAAATGTCTGGCAGCAAATCCGCTGGGCCAGGAGTTTTGTACTCGCTGCGGGACGCGCCTGATGATCGTCGTCGAGCCCAGCGCGACGAGATTCGAATCCGCACCTGCAAGTCTCTCCACTGACGAACACCTCCTCGAACGTATCTCAGCCGCTGAAAACAGAGTCGCAAGATTGGCCGAGCGTCTCGAGCGCAGTCTCGACTTGCTGCTGCGTTACGCGCAGAACGCTTACTTCGATCGCTCGCTGATGAGAGCTCTCGTTGGTTTGTTGACTGAAGACGGCGTGGTCGATTCGGATCGACTCGAACGAATGTGGAGCGAGCGCTGCCAGCGTGACACACTCGAACAGGAAGAGAACGTACATCGCGATGCGTTGCGTCTGCGAATACTCGCGAGTGCGCAAGTCGCAGACAAGCAGGCATTCGAAGACCTGATCAACGAAGGTTTCGTGCTGATCGAAGACAAGCAGGTGCCGCAAGGCATGACCAAGCTACAGGCGGCGGCTGAGCTCGCGGAAGCGAACGCGCCGCTCAACCTGTTTATCGGTGAGCACTTTTTCCGGAAGGGAAAAACAAAGCTGGCGCGGGTTTACCTGGCGAAAGCACATGCGGCCCAGCCCGACGACCGGCGCATTTCATTGTTGCTCGGGTTGACGTGTGCTGACGATGGCGAGGTTGAGCTCGCCAAGGATCTTTTGAGTAGCGCGACTGCGCAGGGTGGCTCTTCATTCGCCGGACACTGCGGTCTCGGCTGGGTTTTCGTGGCCGAAAAGAACTGGCGGCGTGCAGTCGGCGAGTTCAAACGGGCTCTGACGGTGCGCCCGTCGGCCGAAGCGCATTACGTCCTCGGATGTCTTTATTATGAGTTGAATCGTGACGCACTCGCGGTGCGGCACCTGCGAAAAGCGACGGAAATGGACGGCGACTATGCCGAGGCCTTCTCATTACTTGCACAAGCATATGAGCGTATGGGACGTAAAGAGTTGGCGCGACAGGCTTTAGAAAGGGCAGGTCGCAAAACCGTGAATCCTTTCCACATGACCAAGGGCGGAACGCGGCTGATGGCGGGTGCCGGCAGCCGCCTCGCGGAAGCGTTGCGGGAAGACGCTTTATCCACAGATTACACCGATTCGTTCAAATGAATCTGCGTAATCTATGGATAACTGTTCGTCGTCGCGCGTTGACACGCAGTGTTTGACCGCTATAATGGCCCCTTTGCGCGCATAGCGCCGGAGCGACTATGCGAGTCTGTGATGCGTATTGAGCTGGAGAACCTGGAGGGTAGTAGGGGCGATTTCGCTCATGTTTACCAGCCTGAGGAACTGAATCCAGTAGACGAGCGAGTGAGTTTGATTGCGCCGGCAGCCGTAAACGGGAAAGTCCGGCTTTCCGGCAACCAGGTCTTTGTCAACGGGCACGTCGAGACGCGAGTCCAGGTCGAATGTGACCGCTGTTTGAAACCAGTCGAGCTCCCGGTTGACGCGGAGTTCACCCTCGATTACATCAGCGGCTCGGATTACGAGTCGAGCCAGGCGGCGGAGCTGACCGAAGACGATCTGTCGGTTTCAGTGTTTGACGGCGAAGCGATCGACGTTGACGAGATCGTGAAAGAGCAGATTTTATTGACCGTACCCACTCGCATGCTTTGTCGCGAGGACTGCAAAGGCATCTGCCCGGAATGCGGCACTGACAGGAACACGGGCGAGTGCAATTGCGTTACGAATGATATTGATCCGCGTTGGGCGGCTCTGAAAGACTTAACTTAGCCACAAAAGGCACAAAAAGCGCAAAATACTTAAGGATAATCTTGTGCTTTTTGTGCTTCTTTGTAGCGTGACTTAACGGAGTAATTATGCCAAATCCTAAACGACGACACTCCAAAGCTCGTCGCGACAAACGCCGCGCGCACGATGCTTTGCGCGCCCCCCAAACCACCCTGTGCCCGAATTGCCGTGAGCCCCGCATGCCACACCGCGTTTGCCCCAAATGCGGCTTTTATAAAGGTCGCGAAGTAGTGCAAGTAGACCAAAGCTAATCCACGACGTGCGAAGTCAGTCGCAGCATCAGCCCCAATTGACGGGTAAGGTCGTTCTCGACGCTATGGGAAGTGACCACGCGCCCCACGTGGAGATTGATGGTGCCCTGGCTGCGGCCCGCGACTTCGGCGTGGGCGTTATTCTGGTGGGCCAGGCCCATAAGGTTGAGCCCGAGTTGCGTAGATGCGGTTGGCGCGGCGACGGCGACCGCGGCATCGAGCTGGTTGACGCGGCTGAAGTCATTGCGATGGATGATCCAGTCGCCACTTCCGTGAGACGGAAGAAGAAAAGCTCTTTGAGGGTCGGCTCGAAGCTCGTGATGGACGGTCGCGGCGACGGTTTTGTCTCCGCGGGAAACACCGGCGCGGCCATGGCGACGGCGAAGATGGTGATCGGCACGTTGCCTGGTGTCGATAGACCAGCACTCGCCGCGATGATTCCGACGAGGCCGCGAAGCCGACGCTGCTGCTCGACGTAGGCGCGAACTCGGAGTGCAAGCCGCATCACCTGGCCCAGTTTGCGATCATGGGTGACGCTTACTCGCGCTCGGTGCTCGGAACAGCCAAACCTTCCGTCGGTTTGATGAGCATCGGCGAAGAAGAAGCAAAAGGAAACGAGCTAACAAAAGAAGCGTTTCCACTCTTGCGCGAGCTAAGCGATATCAACTTCGTCGGCAATGTTGAAGGCCGCGACGTTTTCTCAGGTCTCGTCGACGTGATCGTGACTGACGGCTTCACAGGCAACGTGATGTTGAAGTTGTCAGAAGGATTGACCGAGGCAATGCTGTCGATGCTGAAACGTGAGCTGATGTCGACGGCGGTCACGAAAGCAGGCGCAATGCTGGCGAAGCCGGCGTTTCGGAATATCAAGAAACGTCTCGATTACACGGAGTATGGCGGTGCGCCGCTGCTGGGAGTTAGTCGAATCGTTGTGATTGGACATGGCCGCTCGAATGCGCGTGCGATTCGCAATGCGATTCGAAGTGTGAAAGAGTTTTCCGAGCATCGCACTGCGCAGCGGATTGAAGAAGGGATAAACCATCCACAGATTACACAGATACACACAAAGAGTAATCTGAGTATATCTGTGTAATCTGTGGATACTTGTAGTAATCTGAGGACTTGATGCTAAATCACCGCGCAGGAGTTCTGGGTACAGGTCATGCTTACCCGGAAGGTATTCTGACGAACGAAGATCTCGCGAAGATAGTCGAGACTTCTGACGAGTGGATCACGACGCGCACGGGAATCAAGCAACGTCGCAAGGCAGCGCCGGGTGAATACACGTCGCAGTTTGCGGTTCGTGCTGCACGGCAGGCGATAGAGCGGGCTCGTTTGGATCCTGCCGATATCGATCTGCTTCTTTGCGCCACCGTTACTCCTGACCAGATACTGCCGTCGACAGGCTGCATCGTCCAGGCAGAGCTCGGCGCGAACAATGCTGCGGCGATGGACATCGTTGCCGCGTGCTCCGGTTTTTTGTATGGCGTGTCGATGGCCGATTCGATGATCAGGACGGGCCAGATACGACATGCAGTCGTAGTCGGCGCGGAGATCCTGACGCAGTACGTTGATTACACCGATCGACAAACGTGCGTGTTGTTTGGCGACGGCGCGGGCGCGGCGGTGTTAGGACCAGTTGAGACCGGTCGCGGCATTCTCGCCAGCAAGATCAAGTCTGACGGGCGTTACGAGGAACAGCTTTTTTCACCTGGCGGCGGCACGCGCAGAAAACCGACTGCCGAGACGCTCGCGGCCGGCGATCACTTCTTCAAGATGAAGGGCAACGAGCTGTTCAAAGTTGCGGTTCGCTCGATGGCTGAGATCTCGCGTGAAGTGCTCGAGCAGGGT
>DATHTI010000291.1:0-4107 GCA_035463335.1 Pyrinomonadaceae bacterium
GCCGTTCAACCGAAGAAGCTCAAGCTATACCAACCGGCGCACCAGCGTTATTACCTCGTCGCTTCATCTCTCGTTTGCGGTCGTGCCGGTCTGCCGGATCGCGCAATCAATGCAGGCAAGCAGGAAAAAGTCAGCTACGTCGTGCGCCGCATGTTTCCGCCCGGACCACTCGACATCAACATTCCACTTCCGGCGTTCGATCCCGCGACGTGGGAAGAGTATGCGTTTGTTGCAACTGCGACAGGCAATCGCTGGCAGCGAATTTCGAAGCAGGCACAGGGCGTGCTGGTCGACGGTGAAGAGCAGCTACCACTCTTCGCGATGAACTTCACGGAAGACGATGGTCGTGGTCGTCGTCTCGTCGCAGGCCTGGTGCCCGTTGGAAAACGTGAAGCGTACATGGGCGCCGGGATGAAGCAGCAGTCCGGCGATCCGCAGCCGGTCGTCGAGCCGCAACCGATTTCCGATCCGCGCATGATCCTCTTCTGGTCCACCGTGACTGAGCCGTGGAAGAAGCTGCTCGAACAGGCCGCGAGCGGCGGCAAGATGAACACGGGATCGAAGATCCCCGACGATCCGAACGATGACCCGCCAGGCCCGGTGACGCTGAACGCCGGTAACACTGCCTCGACCGCGCAAACCCTGCGCGAACAGATCCAAACCGGCTCATGGTACGTGCTGCTCGATTTCGCAAACCTGCTGAACGAGCAGACACCGCGCGTGTGGCGTTTGCTCAAAGGCCAGGGACCGCCAGCGGGCGAGCCTGCATTCACCACCGCGGAAAACGCGCTCGCCACCGCGATTGCAAATACAACTTTCAGTCTCAACGCGACTCAAAAAAATGCGTTTGTCGCGAATACTGCTTACTCAACCTCGGCCATCAAGAGCTCGCTGAAAGACGCGCTGCTCGCCGTAAAAACGGGATCGATCGAAGCGAACCTCGAAGCAGTAAAAACATCCTTCGATCGTAAACGAAACTCCCTTGATCCGCTGTGGCCGAATTTTCTATTCCCACTCGCTGACCCTTTGCTGCCAAGCGCGATGACGACACCTGCTTTGTTGGACCAGGAGAAAGCGAAAGTCGATGCGCTTGCTGAGAAGATCGAGGCTGCCTTGCCTGCGACGCCGGTCGCCGAAGTTCCCAACAACCCGCTCGTCTCGCAGCAACCAATGGACATGCGCGAAGGTTGGTTTGTGATCCGCTGCGTCTTCACGCGACCCGAATGCGGGCCGCTCGATCCGCCGTTGCTGAGTGAGCCGACCGCACCGTTTCAGATGGCCGGGTTCTTCGATCCGGATGCACCCGCACGTCCGATCCGCATTGCGTTGCCGCTCGACACGTCGCCCGCTGGACTGCGGAAGTTTGATAAGAACACGGCGTTCATGATCTCCGACATGCTCTGCGGGCAGATCGATCGCGTGAAAGGACTATCGCTCGGGGATCTAGTTTTGTCAGTGTTGCCGTGGCCACTGCACAAGGATTTGTCGGTGCCGGATGGTGGGCCATGCAAGAGCAACGGGATCGAATTGGGAATGATCTGTTCGCTGTCGATCCCGATCATCACGATCTGCGCGCTGCTGTTGTTGATGATCATCGTCTTTTTGCTCGACATCATTTTCCGGTGGCTACCGTTCTTTATATTTTGTTTCCCAGTACCAAAACTGAAAGCAAAAGCATAAGTACACAAAAGGCGCAAAAGGCACAAAATGAACGCAGGACAGATATTTGGACGAGGAATAAGTTTTCCACCGCGCGTGGGGCCGGATGGGCGTGTGTCGTGGTCTGAAGGTGAGGCAAACGTGCGTGAATCAATTCGCGTGATCCTCATGACCGAACAGCCGGAAAGATTACGCACGCCGAAGTTTGGTGGCAGCCTTGGTCGTTTCCTGTTCGAGCCAAACACGGTCAGCACGCGTCGCTCGATCCAGGAACGTATCACGCGTGAATTGGCCCAGTGGGAGCCGCGCATCCGCGTCGAATCAGTCAATGTCGATCCCGATCCGGCTGACCCGCAGGCCGCAATCGCAACGATTACTTACAAGCTGGTAGCAACACAGGCAGTTGAGCGTGTCAGTGTAGGCGTGAGTTTGGGAGCATAACAATGCCTCTACAAATCCCATCCATCGATGATCGTCGTTACCAGGATTTGCTGAACGAAGCGCTCGCGCGCATTCCGGTTCACAATCCCGAGTGGACGAATTTCAACAAGAGCGATCCGGGCGTCACCCTCCTCGAGCTCTTCGCGTTTCTCACTGAGAACCTGCTCTATCGCTCGAACCAGATCCCGGAGCGAAATCGCCGCAAGTTTTTGCAACTGCTCGGCGTGCCGCTGCAGCCTGCGTCGTCCGCCCTCGGCCTCGTGAGTTTCAATAACGAACGTGGACCACTGGAAACGATCACGCTCAACAGCGGGCTCGAAGTGCGCGCGGGCCAGGTTCCCTTCCGCACCGATCATGGCCTCGACGTGTTGCCGATCGAAGCCGCCGTCTACTACAAGCAAACGATCGTCAGTCCGGATACCGCCGTCACTGACTACTACAAACTCCTCTACGCTTCTTATAAAGGACAGCCGCCAAACGACGCTGACATCCAGCTTTACCAGAGCGTGCCCATCGACGGGCGCGAAGGAAACGAGGTCGCCATTGGCCAGGATGCGACTGATCGCTCCGCCTGGATCGCGTTGATGGTGCGCGCGAGCGACAAGCCGATCGACGACAGCGAAGCGGCGAAGGAAGATCTCAGAAACAAAGTGCGCGAAGCGATCGCAGGCAAGACGATCAGTCTTGGCCTCGTTCCGGCAATCGAGGCCGCCGCTCGTCAACTCTCGCCCGGCGGCAGTGCAAATCCCGAAGGTGAGCCGCTGCTTCAGTATCTGATTCCGAACGTTCGCAGCGATGGTCTGTTGCCGACAGATCCGGCGCAGCGTGTGCCGCAGTACCGGCCGTTGGTTGCGAGTTCGCGCGGTAACGTGCTCGAGACGCCGGGTGTCGTCGAGATCACGCTGCCTTCTGCGGGTGAGCTGAAACTGTGGTCCAATCTCGATCCCCTCGAACAAGGCGTCGCGGATTTTCCACCGTCACTCGAAGACAGCCGCTTGAACGATCGTGTGATCACGTGGCTTCGCATACAAGCGTCGCCGGGCGTGGGCGCGCGGCTGCTGTGGGTGGGCATCAACACCGTCGAAGTCTCACAGCGCGCGCATATCACAAACGAGCTGCTGCCTGACGGCACGGGCGCGCCCGATCAATCAGTTGTGCTTTCACGCAAGCCGGTGATTCCGAAGTCGGTGCAATTAACCGTGAGCCCGCCCGCGAGTGAAACGCAGACGTGGCTGGAGATCGACGATTTGTTGTCGGCTGGTCCGGAAGTTCCCGTGCCGGATCTGAGGCTGCCGCCGGGCGCCGCGCCTGTGCCGCCGCTGCCCGCTGAAGTTTATGTGGTCGATGCTGAATCGGGTGTGATCAAGTTTGGCGACGGCTTGCGCGGCAAACGTCCACCGGCCGCCGCGAAGCTACGCGCGAGTTATGACTACGGCGTCGGTTCCGCTGGTAACGTCGCGGCTGGATCGATCACCTCGAGTCCGGCTTTGCCTGCGGGCATCAAGGTAGTAAACCCTGTGCGCACGTGGGGCGGCACGGACGCGGAGACAGTCAGCGACGGCGAGAAACAGATCGCACGCTACCTGCAGCATCGCGATCGACTTGTGAGCGCTGCTGATTTCGAGACGATCACGATGCGCACGCCGGGCGTTGACATCGGTCGCGTCGAGGTGCTGCCCGCGTTTAATCCCGAGCTTGTGCCGAACGAAGCGGGCGATGCGCCGGGCGCGGTAACGTTAATGATCATTCCGCGGAACGATCCGAAGCAGCCGGATGCGCCGGTTGCCGACGCGATCTTTCTCAACACCATCTGTCGCTATCTGGATCCTCGTCGACTGGTGACAACTGAGCTTTACTTACGTGGGGCGGTTTACAAGCCCGTTTGGATCTCGGCTGGTATCAATGTGGTCGCTGGCGTGGCGACTGCTGAAGTACGTGAAGCAGTCAAACGAGCCCTGCTCGACTTTCTCGCGCCGATCCCGAGCACGAGCAGCCTGAGTGACAGTT
>DATHTI010000292.1:0-4070 GCA_035463335.1 Pyrinomonadaceae bacterium
TACGCGCACGGCAACGAGCCGAGTCATCACATGGCCTATCTTTACAACTACGTGGGCCAGCCGTGGAAGACGCAATCGCGCGCGCGGCAGATCATGGTCCAGTTTTATAAACCTGAGCCTGACGGTTTGATTGGGAATGAAGACTGCGGGCAGATGTCGGCGTGGTATGTGTTGAGTGCGGCGGGCTTTTATCCGGTGACGCCCGGAGAAACTATTTATGCGATCGGATCGCCGTTGTTCCCGGAACTGCGGTTCAATTTGGAAAATGGGAAGTCATTTGTGGTCCGAGCAGTTAACGTTTCGGAGCGCAATGTTTATGTTCAATCAGCCACGTTGAACGGAAAGGCTTATAACAAGTCATTCCTGTTGCATGACGATCTGATGAGTGGCGGCGAGCTGGTTTTCGTTATGGGACCACGACCGAATATGAGGTGGGGAGTTGGACCAGGGAATGAGCCGGTCTCGCGTATTGATGGCGTTGGAATCGTTCCGGTGCCGGTGATCAAAGCGGCAGGGCAGACATTCAGGGGACGGATGCAGATCGATCTCGCTTCGACTGATGGAAAACTAGTTGACCTTCATTACACAACTGACGGATCCGAACCATCCGCGAAATCGCAGCGATTTACAAAACCATTTTTCATCGAAGCCGATACAACCGTGAAAGCGTTAGCGATTGCGGCTGATGGCAGGCGCAGTCTCGTTGCAACCGCGAATTACCATCGCATCCCGCATGACTGGAAGATCACGCTCGAGTCTCGCTACAGCTCGCAATACACGGGCGGCGGCGACTTCGCCTTGATCGACGGTATTCGCGGCACGACGAATTGGAGTGGTGGCGGTTGGCAGGGTTACCAGGGGAAAGACTTCGGCGCGATGCTTGATCTCGGAAATGTACAGGATGTTTCGAGCGTTGGTGCGGGATTCCTGCAGGATATGGGTTCGTGGATCTGGATGCCTGCGCGTGTTGAAATTGAGCTCTCGATGGACGGCAGGAGTTTTAGTCCTGCCATCTCAATCGAGAATGACGTTTCCGAGGAACAGGAAGGTGTGATTATCCGCGACTTCGTCAAATCCATCCCACTGCAGAAGGCGCGCTACATTCGTATTCGCGCTGTGAACCTTCGTGCAGAGGGATGGGTTTTCGTTGACGAGATCATTATCAACCGCGGATGAACGCGGATTACCACTCCAGCGTAAATGCGTAGTCCGAAGCCCCGCCCCTTGTGTCTCTAATCCTCACGACGGCCGTGAAGTCGTTCTCGCGTGTGGGTTGCTGCTCGATGAAGATTTCGCCGCGACCTCGCTTTTCAGTCAACCGCACTGTAACGCGTCGATTAGGCAGCGAGTTCTCGAAGTTTGGCTGCGCATCGTAGTACGGACTACCACCAATCGTCTCGACGTCAGCAGAGCCACCGCGAATTCTAATCCGCACATCGTCGTCAACGCGGCCACGCCACGTCATGCGCCCCCTGCGATTACCGGTGTCGGGATACTGGCCGCCACCACCACCGCCGCCAAGCTCGCGCGATATGTCATTCATCAGACGTTGAATGTTGTACCAGTTAGTGCGCTGGACATTCTGGCGCTCAACGGAGCGCGCGAGGTTCTGAAGCATGTCAAACGCGTCGCGCACGTCCTGATTGCGTCGCCGGTCGACCACCATGCGATAAAAAATTCTCGATGCTCCGGCAAACTGGTGCGCCATCATCACCGCTTCAATATCGTTGCGGAGTGCGCGCTGGTTGTTGGTGAAATTGCTGTAGCTCGAGTCTGCAAAGTCCTGCGCGTCGCGCGCCAGACGATCCGCGAGGTCGCTCAGCCGGTTCTGGGGCCCAAATTGACTAAACGACTGGCTGAGCGCCGGACTGGCCGTTAACAACACTGCAACCACGACCAAAAGGCTTTTAGTGATCATAGATCCTCCCTATTTTTAGCCGCAAAAAGGTACAACGCTTTGGAATCATACCACCGCAGCGCGCATCTAATGCATACGGTTTTGTTATACTTGGAGCCATTAAAAACAGCCGGCACAAGCCGGCAAGGAGATAAGAGATGAGTTGGAACGAAGCTTCATATGTTTCACCGGATGTTCGCGACGTGCGCGTCACCGCGTTTTTGAGCAAAGTTTATGGCTGGATGTTTCTGGGGTTGCTGCTCACGGCGGGAACTGCCGTCGCAGTGGCGTCCTCACCGGCGTTGATTGAGACACTGATTCGCAATCGAGGCCTGTTCTGGATAATGATTTTCGCGCAGCTTGGGCTCGTGCTTTACCTGGCCGTCCGCGTGGACAAGATGGCGCCCGCAACGGCTGCGATATTGTTCCTGCTTTACTCGGCCCTCGTGGGTGTTACGACGTCGAGCATCTTCATGGTGTACACGGGTGCGTCGATCGTGTCAGCGTTCGTGATTGCGGGCGGAATGTTTGGCGCGATGGCTGTGTTTGGCACGTTCACGAAGCGTAGTCTCGCAGGCGTGGGTCAGTTCATGTTCATGGGACTGATTGGCCTCATCATCGCGTCGATCGTAAATATCTTTCTGTTCAGCGACATGATGAGCTTTGTGATTTCAGTAGTGGGCGTCGTGGTGTTTACCGGGCTGACTGCGTGGGACGCGCAACGCCTGAAACATATGGCGGTGTCACTGCCGGATGGTCGGGTTGGATCGTATGCGGTGGTTGGCGCGCTGTCGCTCTACCTCGACTTCATCAACCTCTTCTTCTTCATCCTGCGACTAATGGGTGGCCGGCGTAATTAACCGCGGATTACACGGATCTTTTACGGATAATCCGTAAGAGATCCGTGTAAATCTGTGGCTTAACTCTTCGTTGCAAATCCACGCTTCTTCATCAAAGCATCGATCTTCGGATCGCGACCGCGGAAGGCGCGATACGCCTCAGCCGGATCGACTGTGTTGCCGACCGAGAAGACGTACTTGCGTAACCGGTCAGCTACCGCTCGATCATACGGTCCTTTACCTTCCACAAACGCTCCGAAAGCATCTGCGGTAAGCACGTCAGACCAGAGATAGCTGTAGTAACCAGCCGAATATCCGTCGCTCGAAAAGACGTGTAGGAATTGTGGTGTGCGATGGCGCATCACGATCTCTTTCGGCATGCCGAGCTGTGCGAGAGTTTCCCGCTCAAATGCGTCCGGATCGATCTTCTGATCGCCCGCGAGATGCAACTTCATATCGATGAGCGCCGCCGATAAGTATTCAACTGTCGCAAAGCCCTGATTGAACGTCGCCGAACGCTTAATCTTATCGACAAGCTCCTGCGGAATCGGTTTGCCGGTCTGGTAGTGAAGCGCGAACTTCTGTAGCACTTCAGGCGTCGAGAGCCAGTGCTCGAGTAGTTGCGATGGAAACTCGACGTAGTCGCGCGGAACGGCAGTACCGGACAACGATGGATAGTTGACGTTCGAGTTCAAGCCGTGCAATGCGTGTCCAAACTCATGAAACATCGTTGTGGCATCGTCCCATGAGATCAGCACCGGCTCGCCCGCTTTGCCTTTCACGAAATTCGAGTTGTTCGAAACGATCGTGGTGATTTCGCCGTTGACTCGTTCCTGTGTGCGGTACGCATTCATCCACGCGCCCGAGCGTTTTCCCGCGCGCGCGTATGGATCGAAGTACCAGAGTCCGATGTGTTTCTTCGTCGTCTTGTCGGTGACTTCCCAGACGCGAACGTCAGGGTGCGCCACGGGAACGTTTGTGACGGGCGTGAAGTTGAAGTTGAACAGCTCGCCGGCGACCCAGAAGATACCTTCACGCAGCTTCTCGAGCTGGAGATATGGTTTGATTTCGTTCTGGTCCAGGTCGTATTTCGCCTTGCGGACCTTCTCCATGTAATAGCGATAGTCCCACGGCTCGATCGTGATGCCGTGGCCGAGCCGGTTGGCGACCGCCTGCTGGTCGCGCACCTCCTCGCGGACGCGGGCGACGGCGGCGGGCCAGACCCGCATCATCAATTCCTGCGCGCGCTCGGGCGTGCGCGCCATCGTGTCCTGCATCCGCCAATGGGCATGGGTCGGGAAGCCGAGCAGCTGGGCGCGCTGGGCGCGGACGCG
>DATHTI010000293.1:0-4860 GCA_035463335.1 Pyrinomonadaceae bacterium
TACTTTCTTTCTTCAACACTACGCCCGCACATCGCACAAGCCTGCGGATACGCCAGTGTCAACAAAGCATCACCAAACATCCTTTTGTGCCTTTGTAGCTAAAACAAAGCGGCCTCCCCAGTCTGAGGAGGCCGCCTTTAACTATCTCAACCCTTAGACAAGCTTACTCTTCATCGTCGCCCAGTAATCCGCGCTCCTGCAAATCCTGGCAGCGCACGCAGTGTCGTGCCCACGGCACCGCATCGAGGCGCTTCTCCGGCAGTACTTCACCACAGTGAACACACTTGCCATAACCAGAAGTTTCGATCCTTTCCAGCGCTTCGTCGATTAGATTCAGCAACTGCCGATCGTTGTCAGACATCGAGACCAGCAGCTCTTTGGTGTAGGCATTAGCTGCCATGTCTGCCGGGTCCTGCGTGGCTTCCGCATCGCGCTCGCGGCTGTAAAGCTCAGCCGCCTGCACCTGTCCAACGAGGCCTTCGCGGCGATCCAATAACTTGTCTCGAAAAACTTTTGTGCGCCTCTTATCCATTGTCGATTAATCCTCCACCCTACTTGTTATGCCTGTCTAAGATCGATCACTTCTGATACGGCAAACCATGAATGATCGTGTACGCTCGATATAACTGCTCAAATAACAGCACTCGTGCCATCTCGTGCGTCAGCGTCAAGCGCGACAGTGACCAACGCTTGTCAGCACGAGCTTTGAAATCGCTTGCCAAACCGTTAGGCCCGCCGATGACAAACGCGACTTCCTTAATCCCGCTTCCTTCCCAGCTCTCCACATGAGCAGCGAGCTCCGGCGACGTCCACTCAGTACCCTCGGGATCCAAAAGCACCGTTACCGCGCCGGGACGGAGAGCGTCTGAGATGCGCTTCGTCTCCTTATCGATGCCCGCCTTGTCCGCGCGTCCAAGTTCTCGCAGCTCAGTCACTTCACAACGTACAAAGTGACTCAGTCGTCCGGCGTAATCGTCAATGAGCGCGCGCAGCCTCGCATCGCGAGTCTTTCCTGTCCAGATGATCCGCAGGCGCATCGACTAAATTTTGTACCGCGCGATCTTCTCGTAGAGGTTCTTGCGGCTGATTCCGAGGATGCGCGCCGACTCTGCCTTGTTCCCGCCTGTCGCCGCGAGCGTTTCCGAAATGTAAGCTGCCTCCACCTGCGCGAGGCTCTGCGGCTTCGCCTTTCGCTGTTGCGCACTCAGGGCGGCTCTCAACCCCGCCGGCAAATCCTCTTCTTCAACTTTCTTCCCGGTCGCGACGATCACCGCGCGCTCGATGATGTTCGCGAGCTCACGTGCATTGCCCGGATAGTCGTAAGCCTTGAGCACTGCCCGCGCCGCGGGCGACACACGCTGAACGTCGCGCCCATGCTTCGCGGAGTAATGCTTCAGAAAATGCTCGATTAGTTGGGAAAGATCGTCCCTGCGCTCACGCAACGGAGGCACGCGGATGTTTATTACGTTCAGACGGTAAAAAAGGTCTTCCCGGAAGCGACCACTTTTGACTGCCGTATCAAGGTCGACGTTTGTTAATGCGATCACACGCGCATCCAGCTTTATCGTCTTCCGCCCACCAAGCCGCTCAAACTCACGCCGTTCAATCACGCGCAACAACTTCGCCTGTGCGTCAGTCGATAGGTGCGCGATCTCATCGAGAACGACCGTGCCCCTGTCCGCCGCCTCGAAACGCCCAGCCTTTGCTTCCACCGCGCCAGTGAAAGCGCCGCGCTCGTAACCAAACAGCTCGGCTTCGAGTAACTCACCCGGCAGCGTGGCGCAATCGATCTTTACGAAAGGATGCGGTGCGCGTCGCGATTTCGAGTGAATGAACGCGGCAAGCAGATCCTTTCCGGCGCCCGACTCACCCGTAATCAAAACGTTCGCATCGGTTGAACTTACGCGCTCCGCGAGACCGACCGCCTCGCGCATTCCAGGAGAGCGCGCAAAAGGTTCGATCACGATTCTCTTCTCAAAGAACCACTACTATCAGCGCTAAATTCCGCCGGCAGCTCGACGCGCTTCGATTCGCGCCAGAGACGTTCGAGGTCGTAAAACTTCCGCGCCTTCTGCTCAAACACGTGCACGACGAAATCGCCGTAATCCAAAAGGATCCACTCGGCGGTCTTGTAACCCTCGACCCGCGCGGCCGCATGGCCGGCCTTTTTCAGCGTCTCGTAAACCTCGTCTGAAATCGCCTGCACCTGTCGCTCGTTGGCGCCACTCACGATCAAGAAGTAGTCAGTGAAGCTGGCGATCTCGCGCAGGTCCAACACGACAGGCTCGATGGCTTTCTTCTCCGCGGCGGCGTGAAGTGCAGCGAGGACGCGCTCGTCGAGCTGTTCGGCAACCGCAGGTTGAGGAGTGGCCCGCACATTTGGCTGTGGGTTTAACGATTGTTCCTTAACTGTTGAGTTTTGCTTCATTCAGTTCTCGATAAATTCCGTACTTCTTTATGTACTCAAGCACTGGTCCAGGTACCAGACCGGTTAACTCTTCAATACGACCTTCACTCGCCAGACGTCTGATGTTCGTTGCCGAAACATCTTTCATCACCACGTCAGTGACGAAGATCTTTTTCGCACTCTCAGCGCTCGTCGAAAACGTCGCGCCGCGCATGTCAACGATGCGCTCGCTGATTTTGCCCACGTGCGTTGTGACGGGCTCGTAGCCGGGCCGGGTGACGACGATGTGGTTCGTCATCGTCAGCAAACGCTCCCACTCTCGCCAGGTCGTGATCTCAGACCACGAATCGGCTCCCATTATGAAAAAGAGCTCGGTTGAGTCACCCAGCACTCGCTGAAAGTGGTCAACTGTTTCAACTGTGTAGCGTCGATCCAAAGCATCGAGCTCGTAAGTCGAAATCGACAACCGCGGATCGTCCTGCGTCGCGAGGGCCAGCATCGCATAGCGATGTATCGGCTCCGTTACAGGACGCCCGATTTTGTGCGGCGCCATCTGGGCCGGAATAAAAAGTACTTTCTCAATCTCAAATAACTGTAAAACTCCGCGCGCAACTTCGAGATGACCTGCATGGACCGGATCGAACGTACCGCCATACAACGCTATCCGCTCTCGCGCGCACATTTCTTACAGTGCCAACTCCACCGTGTCAGTACGGTTGCGTTCCGCGTTCAACTCTTCCAACTTTGCAGCGACTGCGTTCACGAGGTCACGCACGCCTTCACCAGTCGCGGAAGAGATCGCAAAGAATGGTTTGCTGTCTGACGTGGCGCGCTGCTTCAGCGACTCCAAACGCTCCGGCTCATCGAGCGCGTCGATCTTCGTAGCCACAACGAACTGCGGTCTCGTCGCGAGATCCTGGTTGTACGACGCGAGCTCGCGATTCACAGTGTCATAATCGCTGACTGCATCGCGCCCTGACACGGACGAAACATCCACGAGATGCAGCAACAACTTCGTGCGCTCAATATGGCGCAGAAAACGATCACCCAAGCCGGCGCCAGTATGCGCTCCTTCAATTAACCCGGGAATATCGGCGATCACGAAAGTTCTGAAGTCACCGAGATCGACCACACCGAGATGCGGCTCCAACGTAGTGAACGGATAGTCTGCGATCTTTGGACGCGCCGCAGAGACAGTTGAAATAAACGTCGACTTTCCCGCGTTCGGAAAACCCACGAGACCAACATCCGCAAGCAGCTTCAGCTCGAGCTGGAGGTCCAACTCTTCGCCCTTGCTTCCGTTTTGATGGTAGCGAGGCGCGCGATTCGTCGAGGTCGCAAAGTGTGCATTTCCAAAACCGCCGCGGCCCCCGCGCGCGGCCAGCCAGCGATCGCCGTCGTGACTCAGATCGTGCAGCAAATCACCTGTCGTAGCATCAAAGATCTGTGTTCCAACCGGAACGCGAACAATCAAGTCTTCGCCCGTGTGGCCCGAGCGATTCGATCCTTCACCATGCAAACCACGCTGCGCGATGTGGCGCGGGTTGTAGCGCAGGTGCAGCAAGGTGTTCAGCGAAGCGTCCGCGACGAGGATCACGTCGCCGCCGCGACCACCGTCTCCGCCTGATGGACCACCGCGAGGCACAAACTTCTCGCGCCGGAAAGCCGTAACGCCGTTACCTCCGTCTCCCCCCTGCACGTGAATCTTGGCGCGATCAATAAACATCCAAATTGAAAACGACGCCCGGGCGCGCTTTATTGCTGCTCAGGCGTCGCGGACTTATTAGAAACTTTTCTAAGCAGCAGTTTGCTCCGCTGGATAAACGCTGACGAACTTGCCGGACCGGCCTTTATCTTCAAACTTCACGATGCCATCGATGAGCGCGAATAAAGTATCGTCTTTGCCGCGGCCGACGTTGTTGCCGGGTTTCCACCTGGTGCCACGCTGGCGCGCAATGATGTTGCCGCCGAGCACTCGCTCGCCGCCGAATTTCTTCAGACCGAGTCGCTGCGACTGTGAGTCGCGACCGTTACGAGATGAACCAACACCTTTTTTGTGTGCCATTGTCTTTACCCAATCGAATCAATCTTTAACGTTGTGAAGCCCTGGCGATGACCGCGCGTGCGCTTGTATTGTTTGCGGCGCTTTTTCTTGAAGACGACGATCTTCTGGTCTTTGCCATGCGCTACCACGGTCGCCGAAATCTTGCCGTCACCAGCTCCTGAGCTGATCACCGGCTCGAGCTCGATCGAGGTGCCGGCATCGGCCGCCATCGAGGGCACGCGAATCGTCTGGCCTTCCGTGACCAGGAACTGTTTTCCACCGGCTTTTATAACTGCGTGTGACATGTCAATCACCTCATAAAAAGTCGAGCATTATAAAGTATTGCGCCTGAAAACCGCAAACCTCGGGGACTGAACTCTTCCGGTTTCAATTGTAGGGGCGGGCCACC
>DATHTI010000294.1:0-23199 GCA_035463335.1 Pyrinomonadaceae bacterium
TGAACGCGTGTCTGATCTGCGCTCATCCGCGTTTATCCGCGTTTGAAGGTCCGTCGCTGGGCCAAACGACGAGGAAGTACGGCTGGCCGTCAACCTTGCCACGCATCTCGAGTTTGCCTCCGAGTTTTTCAATCTCGGCGATGTAAACTTTCATCTGCTCGCTGTCCTGGATCAAATACTGCGGCTCTCCTCGCTCCCAAACAAACTTGAATATCTTCGCGCGTGTCTCTTCGTCAGTGAATTGAATCTTGAATGCAGGCTTGTTCGCGTAATACCAGAGTGAGCCCGTCAGCAGGTCCGCCCAGACCCACGCCCTTTCATCTACCAGCTCCGATGGCAGCAGGATCGGCGCGTGAGTGATTGCTCTTTCAGGTGCAGGACCAAAGTCACGCTGGGCCCAGGCGCGGTTGAGTGTCGCGGCGCCGGGCCAGAGTATAAGAGCGAGCGCCACCCACGAGATGATCCGGCGCGGCTCAAACCGCGGTGCCACAGTGCTCGTGATCTCGATCGCAAAAGCTCCGAAACCCAGGAGCGTCAAGGTCGCAAATATCGAAGAGAGGGTGTAGTGCGGGGCTGCGATCCGGTGCGCCAGAAAGTAACAAAGCGTTAGCAGCCACGGTAACGCTGCTGCGAGGACAAATCGTTTCCAGCTCAAGCCGAGACGATTGAGCTGCTCTGAATCTCGTCGCGCGTAAAGCAAAAGAAAACCAATAAGACCGAAGAGCCCGGCAACGAGGGCCCAGTTGTCGACGGATCCGTCCCCGTTGATAAGGAAGTAAGAAATGTTCTTGCCTACGTAGTTAAGCGTGGGTGGTTCAGCGTCTGCGCGCGAATAGGTTGTGAGATACCAGGCGCCTGCAACTTTATGCTGGTTAATCATGACCGGAATCACGCCCGCGATGGTCACGCCGAGCGCGAAAACTACCGGTAGACTCTTGATTCGCAAGTTGCGAAAGCCTGGCCAGAGCAGTACCAAAAACCCCGCCGAGAATAAGAACGACGGCAGACGGATCATCGTCGCGAGGCCCAGCGACATGCCGGCCAGCAACGCGCACAGCAACGCGAGACTATTCCGATCAGCAGTCTTGAGCCGCAATGCGAGCAGGCTAAACACACATGTCAAAACGATCGGTACGAGCACCGCATTGATCGAGAAACTCAGCGCGCCGAGTCGCCCCATCACCATCAGCCCGAGGCTTAGGGCCAATACAACTAACCCGATCGATCCCCACGCTCGCTTCCAGGCCGCAATCGCCAACGCTGCGAAGCCGGCGACAACGAACACCCACACAACGAGGCGATTCAAACGATAGACCGCTTCGCCCTGCGGAAACATCGAGAGCACGAGACCAGTTCCCGGTGGGTATTGCGCGATCACGTAGCCTGATTGCGGCGCGTAGTGGTGCGCGTGAGGCGCAATCGCTTCATCCCAGCGCGTCACCGGATGATTGCTTTGCAGCATGAAATTGATCAGCAGTCGCGTTTGCGGCGACTCGAGCTCGAAGTGAGGCCACGTGCCGCGCTCGTACGCGTGCCGGAACTGTTTCGCCATGCGCAGGTAGCCGAACGAGTCGCAAGCGTAGGCAAACTCTTCCGTGGCGAGTGCTCGCGGGTAAGAAGTGCGCGCGGAAATGTAAAAAGAAAAAGCGAGTAATGCTATCCAGAGATAAACAAGGACCCTTGGAAATTTCAGCATTTCTTATTTTGTGTTTTTGTGCCTTCTGTGGCTAAAAGTTTTGTGCCTTCTTGCGGCTTCTTAGTTTGTGCCTTTTTGTGGCTTCTTAACTTTGTGCCTTTTTGTGGCTAATGTCTTTCCAGTCCGAGTATGCTGAGAAAGAAACTTGATAACACCGTCTGCAATCCGACTGCGATTAAAGTCACTGCCGGGATCACGAGGCGCAACGTTTGTGACGGATCGAGTGGTCCAAACGATCTCGAGCTCCAGAAACTCAGCGCGTAAATCGACAACCCGATGCCAGCCGCGAGCAGGATTACGCCGGCGAGTATGCCGGTCTCGAGCTTGATGTAACGAAACAGCGTCTTGAGCCTGGGATCTTCGGGCAGCAGTCCTTCAGTGATCGCAAAGATCTTCGTAAAGACCGCGAAGATCACAGTCTGGTAACCCACAACGATCGCGATCGCGGCATACAGAAACGTGTGCACATCGAGTGTGATGCCCTCGACGACCCTCGGCCCAACGAGCAGCCACCCACTCGCCACCGTGCCGATCAGCATCAGCAACAGACCAGGATACAGAAACAACCAGCGCGGACTGTAAAGCAACAGGAACCGCAAGTGACGCCAGCCGTCGCGCCAGGTATTCAGGTGTGGAGGCCGGCTGCGGCCGTCGACAGAGAGCGTCGTCGGCACTTCCGTGATCCGTAACCCGTGCAAGGATGCCTTGACGACTGTTTCACTGGCGAACTCCATCCCCTTGGTACGCAAATCGAGACGCTGGATCGCCGCCTTACTGAAACCGCGCAGACCGCAGTGAAAATCGCCGCACGGGCTGCGGAAGAAAAGTCGGCCGATGCCGGTCAACACGGGATTGCCGAGATATTTGTGGAGCGGAGGCATGGCGTTTGGCGCAATGCCGCCTTTGAAACGATTTCCCATCACGAGGTCGTAGCCCGCGCGCAGTTTCTCGAGGAACGGCCCGAGGTTGGTGAAGTCGTAACTGTCGTCGGCGTCGCCCATGATGACGTACTTGCCGCGGGCGGCCTTGATGCCGCCGAGGAGGGCGCTGCCATAACCTTTTTCGGCCACGTGAACCACTCGCGCGCCTAGAGAAGCGGCGATTTCCGGTGAGCCGTCAGTACTGCCGTTATCGGCGATGACGACCTCGCCGCTGATGCCGAGATCGTCGAACGATTTCTGGGCTTTTTTGATACATGTGGCGAGGGTCTCGGCCTCGTTGAGACACGGCATCAGCACCGACAGTTCGGTAGCCATAGGTTCGCTGCTTTTATCCACAGATTTCACAGACAGGTTAGAATCTGCGGAATCTGTGTAATCCGTGGACAAAAATCCGTTTATTGACGCCTTTTGCATAGATCGCTATACTCGCCTCTTAGCAGCGCTCGAGGCGCTCACGGACAGACCCCGATCCGGCCCACCGAACACATACTTGGGAATCTAGGAGAAACAATGAAGATCGGATTCAGCCTTCTGATTATCGCGCTTTTGAGCGTTGCCGCCGTCCCTGTTCTGGCTCAATCGCCTCCCACGCTCAGGATAGTTACCGAAACACCGGGACTGCCTTCGGAACTCTTCTACGGCAACATCAAGGTCAAACCCGTGCGCCTGAGACCGGGAACGAATCAAGTCATCACCATTGATGACATCGATTTCTTCGTGCAGCAGCAATATATCGACTTTCTGGGCCGCATGCCAGATTCGACCGGTTTTGCCAACTGGAACCAGACACTCAACAACTGCCCGAACCGCGGTTTTGGCGAGTTTGACAATCCGCATTGCGACCGCGTGCACGTCTCAGCCGGTTTTTACCAGTCGGTCGAGTTCCAGGGCCGCGGCTACTTTGCGTATAGATTCTACGATGCGGCGCTGGGTCGGCGTCCGCTGTACAGCGAATTCATTCCGGACATGCAGAAGGTCGGTGGCGCGCAATCTCCCGAGCAGGAGGCTGCAAGCAAGATCCAGTACATGAACGACTTTGTGCAGAAGGACGAATTCAAGAACCTTTACCCAAGCACGCTCACCAATCAGCAGTATGTCGATAAACTGGAGCAGACGGCCGGCGTCACGCTTTCGAATAAAGCCGACCTCGTGAATGCGCTGAATAACGGTCAAACGCGTGCTCAGGTGTTGAGAACTTTCGTCGAGACCTCGCAGGTATTCGATAAGTTCTTCAACCGCGGCTTTGTGACGATGCAATACTTTGGTTACCTGCGACGTGACCCGGACCCGATCGGGTTCACAAACTGGGTCAACACGCTGAACGCGGATCCGAGCAACTTCCGTCACATGATCTTCGGTTTCATTTACTCGACCGAGTATATGAATCGCTTCTAGAATTCAGACTTCACGAACGCAATTGTAGGGGCGGCCCTCCGTGGCCGCCCCTTCGTTTTATGCGCGCTGGGGTGGCCACGGAGGGCCACCCCTACAGTTGTTTCTGCGGTACTAGTTCCTGGTAGACTTCCAGGGTCTTCAGGGCGGTTTGTTCCCACGTAAATTTTTTGACGTGAGCCTTGCCAAGTTCCGCGTAGTGTTCCCGCGCTTGCACATCACTCAACAGCTCCGTCATCGCCTGCGCCATGTCGCTGATGTTCTTGGGATCAACTAGCCGCGCCGCACTGCCGACGGTCTCCATTAACGCCCCGGTCCGGCTCGTGATCACCGGCGCACCGCATGCCATCGCTTCGAGCGGCGGCAGCCCAAATCCCTCGTAGAGCGACGGGTAAATAAACGCCGTGCAACTTGAATAAAGCGCGCACAGGTCTTCATCCTCGAGATATCCCGTCAGGCAAACGCGGTCCGCCACTCCCTTCTCTTTAATGAACGAGACGAAATCTTCCATGAGCCAGCCTTGCCCGCCTGCAATCACGAGCTTCGGAGACAACGACGTGTTGCGCAGCATTTGATCGAATGCTTCGACGAGGCGACGCAGGTTTTTGCGTGGCTCGATAGTCCCGACAAAAAGAATGAAATCTCCTTCTATCCCGAGACGGCGAAGGGGCTCGCGGTCTTCGCTTCTTTTGAACACTGGTCTGGGTGCTTCGGGTGTGACCGCCACTTTATCAGGACGGATTCCAAAAGCTTCGCAAAGCTCGGTTTTTATGCTGTTGCTGGGCGTGATGATTTTTGACGCTCGCTTCGCCATCCAGGGCAGACGCCAGCGCGACCGCCAGATGAGGTCGTCCCGGTGAACTCCGGAAAGCAGCAGCATCGATAAGTCGTGAATCGTTACGACGGTGGGCCGTCGCGACCAGAATGGGATTTCGTAGTTTGTGCCGTGAAAGAGGTCGAAGGGGTTGCGTAGCAGGTGAAGCGGAAGTCCGAGGCTCCACCAGCGCCTTTTCAACAAGCCGTGCGGTGAAATGAAGGTGAATGAATCAGCCGGCGCGACCGCCGCCAGATTGCGCGCTAACTCTGCCGTGTAATGCCCGACGCCCGTCAAGGGCGAAGCCAGCGGCATACCGTCGAGAGCGATTCTCATCAGGGCCACAAAAAAGCACAAAAAGACAAAAAGCACAAAAGGCATTAAGTCCTTCTGTGCTTTTTTGTCCTTTTGTGCCTTTTGTGGGCTAAGGTCCGAACCGCTGGCGATACTCCGTTGAGAAAAGGAAGCCGAAGATCATGTGCCGGAAGTTGCTCGGGTCGGCGTTCAGCGTGTCGAGCCAGTTCTGAAAACCGATCGTGTCCGGGTCGCGCCGCAGGTAGCCAAAGTACTGCATCGACACAAACGCGCGATTGAAGAACTTGTCTCCGACTGCCGCGCTCTCCACGATGTTGCGCAACACCGCGCCGCGCGTCATCTGTCCACCGTTGAGCGCGTCGATCAGGGCCTGCTTGTTGGAAACAGTGACTTCCGCATTCACCTCGAGCTTCTCCACATACGCTGAGTTGGATAGGCCATCGTAAAGCGTCTTGAACGCCGGTCGTTGCGTCCACGCTTCGGTGTACGTCGCTTTACTCAACACTTCAGACTCCGGCGACTGTGGTCCACCAACGATCGCCATGTCAGGCACAAACTCAGCGTACGCCGGCCGTCGATCCAGCGCCACTTCGTAGAAGCGATAGGCGAAGTAACCACGACCCTGAAATTCCGCCGACTGGAAGAACCCTGCCGACACGTGTACGCGATCGCAGCTCGGATTATCAAACTCGCCAAACCCGCCATTTGGACACCCGTTCAGCGTCGCCACCCAGTTTGCGAAACCGACAGAGTCAGGCAGGCGCCCGAGGAAGTCGATGTACTGCTGCGTGACGAAGAACGGAATGTTGTCAATCGGATTCAACGTTGCAGGCGTCGCATCATTATCGAAGATTGTTATTGTCGCCGTCTGCGGTGCGCCGAGTGGAGTGCCTGTTGCATCACTCAACGACACGGTAAAAGTTTCAGCATCTTCCACGAGCACATCATCGACGAGCGGGATCGTAATCGTCTTGCTCGACTCACCGGCCGCGAACCGCAACGTGCCGACCGTCGTCGCATAGTCACAACGTTGTGACGCCAGTCCGTTTGCGATCGTGCAGCTCGTGAGACCTGCCACATCGCTCGTCGTGTAATTCACCGTAGCTGCTCCGGAAGCATCGCCGCGCGTCACCATAACATTCACGGAACCGGAAGATTCATTTACGAGGTAGCTGGATGAACTTAAATTCAGACCGATTATTTGAAACTGGGGCGAGATATTGAAGAAGATATTTCCCACTGCCTCAACTTTGATTCGCGCGGAGGTGCTGGGCGTGCCGGGGACGGTGATCGTCTCGGAGCCATCATTGGGAGTATTGTCCGCCAGAATTATCGGAAAGGTATCTCCGTCTTGCGAAAGCGAGATCCTTACGGTGTTACAGCTCACCGGTGCGTTATTCGTATTGGCAACGTTCCAGGTGACGGTCTGCTGGGTCTTCACGTTCCACGTGCCGGGTTGATTCACCGTAAATGGGCCAGCATCCGCTCGCACATTTACCAGCATTTCATCAGAGCTTGCCGCTCCCCCACCAGTCCGATTGTCACGCACGGTTGCGCGAAATTTCATGGTGCGCGTTGTCACCGGTAGCGAGTCGCCCAACGTCACGCATTGCGGACAAAGGCTAAGGATAGTGAACAAACTCGGAAAGACACGCGCGGGATCCGTTGAAGGAGCGACCGAACGGAAGATCGGGCGCGACCCGTCGTCTGTATTGGGTGGTCCAGGAGTGCCGAGATCAAATTCTTCCCAGGTGTAAGTCAGAGTGTCTCCGTCTGGATCGCTGCCGGAGGCGGTCAGCTTGAAGGGTGTGCTTTGCGGAATAGTGAAATCCGATCCTGCATTCACACTTGGAATGTTGTTGCCGGTTGGAGTCGTGAGCGGGCATCCACTACCAAGGCCTACGGTCGTGTAAGTTACGATTTGCTCGATACTGGCGGTGTGGAAGTAAGTGTCAGACGACATGAGGTCTTCCGGCGCACAGGCAAAGCGATAACCCATGATGGTGGAGCCGGTGCCGGGCTCGTAAGCTGTTGCGGAGGCGCGCTGCGGGCCGCAAGTGCCGGAAGTCGCGTTGAACGTGTGTGACGCACCAAACTGGTGGCCCATCTCATGAGCAGCACTGTAGTAAGCGACCGTGCTCGACGGTGGCAATCCCTTCACGATGTTTACGCCACGTGCTTTGAGCCCGGCGCGACAGACGATGCCTAACCCTCCTGACAAACCCTGAAACTGAAAGAAACTACCAGGCAGTAGCCGCCCGTCAAAGACATGGCCGATGTCGTAGTTGGCCGAGCCAATCACTGTATCGAGCTTGGTCTGGTTTTCTAAAACCAGCGCGTTCACGTTGTCACTGGTGTAGCCGTCAGTGACGCTGTCAGTAAAAATGAGCTGGTCCTCGTTGCCGATCAGGACCAGGCGGATAGCAACATCGCGCTCGAAAACAGCATTGACGAGGTTGACCGTGGTCGTGACTGCGGCCAGGCCGCCGGGGACTGTGCCGCCACCGTACGCTTGCGTGTACTCTGCTGTAGCAGCAACCGCGAGACGATACGTTCGCAACGATGAGCCTGAAGAGATGAGGCTAGCAGTCTCACCCTCCTGCTTCTTCACGGCGATAACGGCCTCTTCCTCCGTGGGAAGATCGACGCTGCACTCCATCGAACCAGCCGGAGCGTCACCCTGAAAGTAAGCAATGTAGGTAGAGGTTTGATTTGGACCATGGGGCTCGATCAGCACGGTGCCACGCGTGGTCAGGACGATGGCGTGAAAACCCTGCGGCGTCCAGTCGAAGCGCGTGGTGGCTGCGCTGCCGTCGAGGCTCTGGCCGCTGAACGTGCGTATGTCGGGAAAACGCGCCGCGAGTCCTTCCTCCATGATGGGTGAGTCGTGGATCTTGAAACGCAGCATTGACCCATCCGGCATTGGCAGGCTGATGATTGGAGCGTCCGCCGTTGTAAATTCACGCGGCGCTCTTCGCAGTAGCGATTGCAGGTGGATCGTGTCGAGGCTCAGCGCGCGATATTTGTTTGGACGGCCGGCGATCTGTTGCTGTTGCGACGAGACTTTCTCCGTGTTTAGGTCGCGCCAGAGCGCATCGGACGTTTGGGGAGTGAACGCGGAAACGTTCTGCGGTTCGGCTGAAGCACTCAGAACCGGATCCGCAGCGGGCCAAAGACCCGCCACCACAAATACGCCCAATACGGCGAGTAACAGGAACAGCGTTCTAAATGAGGATGAGTGGGGCATTGTCTTCGTCTCAGTAGCCCGCGAAGCGGGCGAAAGAGTAAAGCCTGGGGCGCAAGCCCCAGGACCTACGAACCAACAACTAAATTCGAGCCCGCGAAGCGGGCGGCAGCGCTGTCGCCCGCTTCGCGGGCTTGCGTCGCTTTCTTTTCTTTCTTTCCTGGGGCTTGCGCCCCAGGCTTTATGCTGTCACCTGCTTCGCAGGTTTAAGACAGTCTGCTTCGCAGGTTAGACAGTCTGCTTCGCAGGCTAGACAGCGGCTTCGCAGGTTTCATCATGGTCCGAATCTCTGGCGATACTCGGTCGAATAGAGGAAGCCAAAGATCATGTGCCGGAAATTGCTCGGATCTGCGTTCAGCGTGTCGAGCCAGTTCTGGAAGCCAATCGTGTCCGGATCGCGCCGCAGGTAGCCAAAGTACTGCATCGACACAAAAGCTCGATTGAAGAACTTGTCACCTACGACCGCGCTCTCCACGATGTTGCGCAACACCTCGCCGCGCGTCATCTGTCCATTGTTCAGCGCCGCAACCAGCGCCGCTTTGTTGGAGACAACGACTTCCGCATTAATCTCGAGCTTCTCCACATACGCTAAGTTGGATAGACCATCGTAAAGCGTCTTGAACGCCGGGCGTTGCGTCCATGCTTCAGTGTACGTCGCTTTACTCAGCACTTCCGACTCCGGCGATTGTGGTCCACCTACCTGCGCCATGTCGGGCACAAACTCAGCGTACGTTGGCCGCCGATCGAGCGCGACTTCATAGAACCGATACGCGAAGTAACCACGACCCTGAAATTCAGCCGATAGGAAGAACCCGGCCGACACATGTACGCGATCGCAGTGTGGATTGTCATTCTCACCGAATCCACCATTTGGACACCCACTCAGCGTCGCCACCCAGTTTGCAAAACCGACAGAGTCAGGCAGGCGCCCGAGGAAGTCGAGGTACTGCTGCCTGACGAAGAACTGAATGTCGTCGAACGGATTTTGACTCGCCGGCACCGTGTCATTGTCATTGATGGTAACGGTGCTGGTCGACGTGCTCAGACCCGCGCCTGATGCACCGCTCAGTGTGATCGTGAAAGTCTCATTTCCCTCAACGAGGGCATCGTTGACGATCGGAATCTCGATGTTCTTCGATGCTTCGTCCTTCGAGAAGCGCAATGTTCCAACGGCTGTTTCATAGTCACAGCGTTCTGAAGCTCTGCCGTTTACGACCTGACAATTAGTCAGCCCGGCGATATCGCTCGTGGAGTAATTCACGGTTGCGAAACCATTCAGGTCGCCCGACCTGGTGACACTGATCGTAATCACGCCGTCGTTTTCGTTAACGTTAACGGCCGCTGACGCAAGCTGTATCGAGCTGACTGACTGAACTCGCGGCGTGTACGTTACCTGGCCCGCGTTGGTCAAATCCTTCTTTGTTTCTTCGTCCAAAGACGTGTGCGAGGCCACCACATAACCGTTCTGTTCACCGCCGCCGATCCCAACCATGGGAATGAGATCCGGATCACTGCTGCCATAACGACTGCGAATTACGCCGTTGGAATTGAGCTCGATCTCGAAATTGACCGCATTACCACCGATACATCCAGTGACGATGGTGCCGTTGCACGGGATGCCCTGCCAGCGAAAGATGATCTGATTGGCAGACTGGGTTACGTAAATGCCCGCGTCCGCTCGTTCGGAAGTGCTCAGATCAAGGTCTGCCCAGAGTCCGGCGATCATCTTGTAGCCGCCGATAGTGCGTGGTGAGCCTATCGGATCGTCGGCGTCATCAAGCACGCCAATCGGCACGAATCGATGTGGTGGTTGAGAAAAGTAAAGCGTACCGTTTGTGGAGAGCGTTATCTCGGAAAAGTTCGTGCCAAAGAATGGGAACGAAAAAGGCATAGTAAATTCAATGTAGCGATCGTCGCCATCGGGATTGAGTCTGGCTCCGCCTGTCGTGAGCGCGGCGCTACTGCCAACACTGATGGTGTAAGGATCACCGGCAGACAATGGAACACCCACTGGCAAAGTCACCGGTGTTCCTTCGTTTCCACCATTGTCAAACTCGCGCAGCGTCAGAGTTCCCGACGTGTGTGTGAAAGGAATTCTGACGTCAACGGACTGCAACGAGCCGGAGTTTTTCGGAATTACGCCTTTCAACGTGGTTACCTGACCGCTGCCACTAGCGGTAAAGTCGATCTGGTAGAGTGAGGCATTACCGGTTGCGCCGTCATCACCCGATGCGGTCCAACCGAGGTTCACCGTGCGTCCATTCTGAGAGTTGATGTGGAAACTTCCAACTGTTCCCGGCGGCGTTGCGTCACCTGAAAGAAGATTCTGCATACTGGTGCCAATATTCAGACGTCGTCCAGTCAAGGTCTTATCTAATAGTGCCGGGGTAATGTCTCCATTCATCAGTAAGAGGTTCTTCACCTGCTGCACCGTCAGGTTTGGGTTCTGGGCCCAGAGTAATGCTGCGGCTCCGGAAACTTGCGGCGCAGACATGGACGTGCCGCTGAAGAAGTCGTAAGTGTTAGCCGGAGTCGTACTTAAAATATCCTGACCAGGTGCACCGAGGTCCACGCTGGTCGCACCGAAGTGAGAAAACAGGTCACCAAAGAAATCAACTCCCAATTGATCAAACTCATTTGTTGCTGCGACTGAGATTAGGTTGGGGGCATCGAAGCTCGACGGAAAATGTGGGACCAGATCGTTGTTTGGTTCCAGCGTTCCGTTGTTGATATTACCCGCGGAAACTACAAACAGAATGCCCGCCGTGTTCAGTTCATTCACAGCATTCTGAAATAGCTGGCTGAAAGCTCCGCCGCCAAAACTTCCATTCAGGACGCGTATGTTTGCGCCTTTGGTGTGGCCACTGGACTCCCAAAGGTTACGCATCATCCTCGCATACTCGCAGGCTTCAATGGCTTCGGACGTGTCGCCGAGACCGCTCTTTGGATCGAGAAACTTCAAAGACATTAGACCAACGGACCAGTTAACTCCCACGACACCAGTGCCGTTATTACCGACTGCGCCCGCAATCCCGGCAACGTGGGTTCCGTGGTCCTCAGCAGGTAAGTCACTAAAGATGTCGCCATTGTCATCAACGAAATTGAATCCGTGGAAGTCGTCCTTAAATCCGTTCCCGTCGTCATCGATATTGTTTCCGGCACTTTCGCCGGGGTTGGTCCAGATGTTTGCGGCGAGATCGGGATGGTTAACGTCAATGCCCTGGTCGATGATACCTATAACAACTCTTCCCGCTCCGGTGCTGCCGGTTCTCGTGTCCCAGGCTGTTGGCGCTCCTATTAACTGCGGGCCATATTGATCGTTTGAAAGGAAGCCTGGATCGTTGGGTGTCACGTCAGCTTTGAGGATGTAGTTTGGCTCAGCGTGCAGGACGTCTGGTTGTTGGCGAAGGGCTGCAACTGCCTGGAGTGTATTTTCCGGTGCGACTCGTCCGAGCCGCAGTCCCGGAAGAAGATTTGCGCCGGCAGTACGCTTGAGGTCGATCGAAAACAACCTTCCATCGTGCGCGGCAATACGCATTGACGCGCCTTTGCTTTTTGCCATTGACTCTGAGCGATAACGCACCAGGATTTCACCGGGCACGAACCTCTGCTCGCGATATCGCTTTTGAGAAGTCTTCGGCTGCTGCGCGGCTGCTCGGCGCTGCGCATCAGAGCGCGCCGGAAAGCTCACCGCCAGGACCAGCAGTCCAAGGCACAATAGAGAGGTTAAGAGGATTCGAATATGGGTAGACATGGGCATAACTCCGGGGGAAATCGTTAAAGCGCTGTCGCCCGCTTCGCGGGCTCGCGCCAGGTATTTTCAACACGTTCCTGGGGCTTGCGCCCCAGGCTTTATTCTGACACCTGCTTCGCAGGTTAAATCCGGCTATGTGTTTTTTGGGCCCGCGACAGCGGGCGTAAGCCTGGGGCGCAAGCCCAGGTAATCAATAATAAGCAAGTGGAGCCCGCGACTTCGCAGGTTAAATCCGGCTATGTTTTTTTGAGCCCGCGACAGCGGGCGACAGCGTTATGGACCGAAGCGTTGGCGATATTCCGTCGAGAACAGGAAACCGAAAATCATGTGCCGGAAATTGCTGGGATCGGCGTTCAGCGTGTTGAGCCAGTTCTGAAATCCAATCGTGTCCGGATCGCGCCGCAGGTAACCAAAATACTGCATCGACACAAACGCTCGATTGAAGAACCGATCGGCAACCGCCTGGCTCTCCACGATGTTGCGCAACACCTGCCCGCGATTCATCTGGCCGTTATTGAGCGCGTCGATCAGGGCCTGCTTGTTGGAAACTGCGACTTCCGCATTCGCCTCGAGTGCGTTCACATATGCAGTGTTTGTGAGATTGTCGTAACGACTCTTGAATTCGGACCGCTGCAGCCACGCTTCGGTGTACGCAGCTTTACTCAGCACTTCAGACTCGGGCGACTGTGGTCCACCCACGATCGCCATGTCCGGTACAAACTCAGCGTACGCCGGCCGTCGATCCAGCGCCACTTCGTAGAAACGATACGCGAAGTAACCGCGACCCTGGAACTCCGCCGAGAGGAAAAATCCCGCTGACACATGTACGCGATCGCAGCTTGGATTATCAAACTCGCCGAAGCCGCCATTCGGACAGCCATTCAGCGTCGCCACCCAGTTTGCGAAACCTGTCGCATCAGGCAGGCGGCCGAGGAAATCGATGTACTGCTGCGTGACAAAGAATGGAATGCCGTCAATCGGATTTTGCGTGGCAGTTGCGCCGTCGTCATCAATGATGGTGACCGTCGCGATTTGCGGTGAAGCCAGAGTCATGCCTGAAGGTCCACTCAGCGCAATTGAAAACGTCTCGTTACCCTCGGCCAGGCCATCATTGACGATCGGAATAGTAAACGACTTAGTTGTTTCGCCCGGGTTGAATCGTAAGGTGCCCGCCGCCGAGCCGTAATCGCAGCGCTCAGAAGCGGTTCCGTTGGCGATTGTGCAACTAGTGAGTCCGGCATTATCACTGGTTGAGAAATTAACGGTGGCCGTTGCACCGATGCTGCCGGTACGAGTCACGTCAATGGTCAGAGAATCTGCGGCTTCGTTAACCGAGAAATTCCCCGCATTGAAAAGAACAAAAGAGGGCGAGCAGTTAGTTAGAGAAAAATTGAGCGTGATTGGACCAGCATCGCCGCCCGAGTTGCTGTTGTTGTATCCATCGACGGCAATCCTGTAGACCGTACCCGCGTTGGCCGTAAAGCTTACTCTGCTGGTTCTCTCGACAGTATCATCGTCTTTGCCCACCAGGCTCAGCGAGCCAACAGCATTTCCGGTATAAACGCCGAGAACTGTATCGAACCCCGTTCCCAGCGTGTCAATCGTGGCGGTGCCTGTAGCCGGCGCCTGCCACTGGTACCAAACAGAACGACTTCCGCCTCCGTTATCCGGAGAGTGGTTGGGCTCATTGCCCTCGCGAGTAGCGAATACATTTGTGCCGCCCGCGGTTCCAGAACAACCGGCTAGCGTTTGTGCTGATGCGAAGTTGTTGTTGATGGGAGGTCCCTGACTGATTCCATTGTTGTTGTAGCCGAAGACATTGAGCGCGTTGATGTCGTTCTGCGTGATCAGTCTTCTAACTCCTCCCGGAATACGTGGATCCATAATGCCGATGTAACCGGCTATAACTCCGCCATTGTGAATTGCCTGTCTCCAGTGACTTGATTGGTTCCCGTCTGAATTGTTTCCGGGACTATTAGGATCGTTTTCCGGTTCAGGACCACCGTTTGAGAGTCCGACCTCAGGTAGGCCGGGAGCAAAATAGAATTGAGAATTCGGCACCGGACCGCCGATCGTCATGATGCGTGGGGCAGATGTGAAAGTGCCGCTTGTGGTGCCCTGCCGAAAACGATAGAGGTCCCACATGGCGGGCGCGACGGTCCCGGATTGTGTCGGAAATCCCGATCTTGACGTAAATCCCAGAGCGTGTCCGATTTCGTGAACGGCAACGGCCTCGAAATCCGTGCCGGCAATGGGTTCAGTTCCGTCGAAATCGTAAGTAGCCTGTAGTGAATTGAAACCGATGCGGGCGGCCGGGTCAGTGGACAGCGCGGTCGGATCTGAGAACCCGATGGCGCGCGCGATCGATTTGGAAATTTGTGTTGAAGTCACATTACCGAGATCGGTCGGGAGGGTGTTGAACGGCAAAGCGTTGTAGATCCCGAGTTTGGTGGGATTATTGGCATTAGCAATCAAATGCCGTCGCAGCGCGTCGTAGTTTATGGGTACTGTCCCCGGTGAGCTGGTTGAGCCCAGTACGTTCTGGCCCCACGGCGTGCCAAAATTCGTCGGTCCGTAATCAACATCAATGAAAATCGTAATCGGCGAAGTAATGATGCTTTCCCATGCTGCCGCAGCGCGAATGAAGGCTGCTTCAGCCGCGGGGTTCGCGCGCAGGTTATCTGTCGCGCGTAAGACGATCGTGAGATGTTGTGGCAGATCTTCCGTCATTAACCCACGGGATTTGAGAAGCGCGGCGTCCAGGTGATTAATCTGTTTCAGACCAACCGGTCTAATTTGATCCAGCTCACGCGCTTCTGCTTCCGTGGCCTCGCGACAGACAGTGTCGCCATTCTCGCCGCGATACAGGAGAAAATGTTCGTTCTCGGATGGAGTTTCGAGAGGAACGTGGGCCGAAACAGTCAGGACAAGGCCTGGTAAAAAGACGGTTAGGACCAGCGCGAGGGCCAGCGTTTGACGGCAGACGTAGCGCACGCGTCGGCCATTTAAAGAGAGAGGGATCGATTTCAAATTCATGTCCTTTGGAAGCGCGTCAATCGGGGAGGTGGATTTTCCTAAAACACAAGCACGTTCAGGTGCGCAAAAGAGTCGCAGGGATGCCCAGTAAAATTTCGACCGTTTAGAGTTCAGCCTTTAGGCTGCTGTTTCGTGCCGCGCAAGCTAAAGCTCGAACTCTGAACGTTAACAAGTGGCCGGACGGCCGCACAGCATGATAACAAAATCTGTGTAATCTGTGGATGAAAACAGGTCTTTATCACCAGCGCTGGCCAAACTGCTCAGTCCCGAAGCTCCCGATCCCGTTCAAACGGAAGCTGAAAACCACCCGGTTCTCTTTCCTTAGTCCCACGTTAAAGCTGGAAAACTGGCTCGCCACGGCACAGCAGTCCCAGGCGTGGCCCAGTGTTATCGTCGAGCTGATCAGCGAGCTGTCTCCCCTTCCCGGCCGCTTCTGGAAGTCGAAAAAGAACGACGAGCCGCCAAAAAATCCCCGGTCGCGGTTGCCGAGAAACACCGCCGGGCTCCACTGCGAGCCGCGCACCGTACCCGCTTCGAACCCGCGCGGATCCGCGAGCTCCGGCGAGACCTCGACGGCCCGCGTGTAATAGAAACTCTGAAAAACCTGAATGATCTGCTTGGAAAGCCCGAACGTCGTGGCGAGGGCGCGCATTCCATGACCATTCGTGTCGAGATCGGTCCGGAAGTCAACGAAGAGATCGCGCCGTGGCCGGTACCGCGCATCGACATTCACCGGCGAAAAGCGTCTCGGAACGCCGCCATAAACAAACCCGGAAAGCGTGTTGAGCGGATAGAACTGGTTGCGACGGTTCGTCTCGAGCGCACCGCCAAAGAACGGATCGAAGAAATATTTGCCACGCAACGTGATTGTGAGCGCTTCGTACGGCTGCGTTGACAGTTGCGGACGGTTCTCACGATCAGTCTCATTTACTCTGACGTCGCTCACGTTTTCAGTCGAGCGCCGGGTGAAGAAACGATTGGCAATACCAAACTCGATCTCGTTCGTATCGGCAATGGCGTCGAGGTAATCGAAACGAATGATGCGGTCGAAGTTGTTGATGCCGGCGAGTCGTCGATAGACCATGTACGGCTCGACCACGTGACGAAAGAAGAAATTGCCGCCACGACGAAAGTCTCTCGCGAAGGCGGGTGGCCGCACGTCGAGCTCAAACTCGCCGTAAGATCGGGTCACGTTACGGCTGAGAACATCGCGCGTGGTTGGATCGACTGAATTTGAATAGAACGTCACGCGCCCGGCGCCCGATGCGGTGATGGACCAACCGGCAAAGTTCAGGGGCAGCTCGAAGCGCGGGTGCAGATCGAGTCGCTGCACGATTGACGGCGAGATGATCGGATTGCCGCCGACGTCATTTACAAACTGTACCTGATCTTCGACAGTCTCCTTGCGGCTCACGCCGCCGGCATCGCCACTGAACGAGAAGTAGAGTGGAAGGTTTTTGAAGAAGCTCACGATGCCCGGGCGCTTGTCGATGCTGACGCTGGGCAACTGGCGAATACGAATGCGCGCGTTTTCCAGCGAGGTCACCTGCGTGCGCATGAGGAGGTTGAAGCTGTAGTCGTCGTGGTCCTTATTTATGAATACCTGCGACGTCTCTTCCGGCGAGATCGCCTGTTGAATGTTGTCGGAGAACACCTGCCGGAACGCGAGGTTCGAAGTGATGTTCACGTCAGCGACGGCGATGAAGCCGTTTTTGAAGTAATGCACACCGTCAACGTAGAGACTCGAGCCGCCCTGATCTGGGTGCGCGTCGTCGGCGGATGGTCCAAAGATCCGATCTTTGACGGCGTAGAAACCGACGTTGAGATACGAGCGCGAGTTGGCGCGTGTGCGCAAGTCGGCGCCGAAGCCCAAGCCCCGCTGTGTGTAGATGTCGTTGCGAAAGGTGAAGTCGGCTGAGCGACCGAGCGTTTGATAATAAGCGGTCGATAAACGAAACCCTTTCGCGCCGGAGCCGCCAAACGTCGGCGTCAAAAATCCGGACGCGCGATCGCGTGGCTTGATCGAAACCGAAGCGTACGGCAGGAAAAACACGGGAACGTTTTTGACTTTCAGCTTCGGCGAGTAGACGTAAACGCGGTCGCCCGTCTTGATACGCGTCTTGCTCGCGTGAAAACTCCACTTCGGAACGTCTTCGTCGCAAGCCGTCACCTGCACGTTCGTCGCCACGATCGTGTCGAGACTGACTCGCTCGACGCGATCGGCGGTGAAATAGATGCGCGTACCGTCCTGGGTTGAATTTGTATAGCCGGTCGAGTCGACGAAGTAACCCGTCTTGGTGCGATAGTTCCACTCACCGCGCGAGCCTGTGATGCGTTGCAGATCGCCCTGATCGAAAACGACGCTGCCCTCCACGACGACCCTGTTCTCTGCTTCGTAAACCGTGGCCTTGTCCGCCTGGAGTCGATAAGTGCCGATGCGCGCGTCGACGTTTCCTTCATAAAGGAAGACACGCGCATTCTCCGGACCGGACGCGCTCTGCCGCGTGGACACAACATTGAGCTCGTCGGTGGCGGTGCCCGTCACGCCGTTTTGTTGAGCGGGACGACGCTGGACGGGTTGATCAGTATTGAGTGGATTGACGTTGGGCGTGTCGGTCATCGGGTTCGCGACCTTCCGATCGACCGGGTTCGTTTGCTGCGCGAAGACACACAAGCAGACGGCTAAAAGAATCAGGGGTACAAGAGCGAGGCGAATCATAAGGGCGCGTGGATGCTAGCATAAAATTCCTGTAAATCCTGAAACATCTTGTAAATCCTGTCTGCTATTATCCGCCGGTGCCGAAGCGCCCGAAACTTATGGTCGTCGCCGGTGAGCCGTCAGGCGATGCTCACGCAGCCGCGCTCGTTAAGGCGTTGCAACAACGCGCGGACATCGAATTCTTCGGAGCGACCGGTCCGCTCATGCGCGATGCGGGTGTCGAGACGATCGTCAACTCCGATGAGCTGGCGATCATGGGCATCGTCGAGGTCGGGCGCGTCTTTCGAAAGTTCCTGCGTGCTTTCCGTCAACTCAAAGCGGCGGCGATTGAAAGATCGCCGGATGCAGTGATCCTTGTCGATTGGCCTGAATTTAATCTGCGACTCGCCTCGACTCTGCACCGCCGTGGCTTAAAAGTGATCTACTACATCAGCCCGCAGCTTTGGGCGTGGCGAGCGCGTCGCGTGAACAACATCAAGCGTGATGTGGATCTGTTGTTATCGATCCTGCCGTTTGAAGTTGATTGGTACAAAGCGCACGCGGTCGAGCATGTTGAGTTTGTCGGGCATCCGTTGGTGGGCGAGGTGCAGGCGCGATTTGGGCGGGAAGAGTTTTGCCGGCGTAACGATCTCGATCCGGCGCGGCCGATCGTTTCGTATTTGCCGGGCAGCCGGATCAAGGAGCTGCAACGAATTCTTCCGCCGATGATTGAAGCGATCGAGCAGCTCAGAACTTTGCGGCCGGAGATCCAGTCTGTCGTCGTGGTGGCGCCGAGTCGCAGCGTTACAGAGATCCGCGAGATTACTTCCGCGAGCGTCAAACTGATCGAACATCAGACTCGTGAAGCCCTGGCAGCTTCTGATGCGGCGGCTGTCGCTAGCGGGACGGCCACGCTCGAAGCGGCGCTACTCGAAACGCCGATGGTTGTTGTTTACAAGGAGTCGCCGATCAACTGGCACACTCTCGGTCGTTTGATCACCGTCCCACATTATGGGCTCGTGAATCTCGTCGCCGGAAAAGAGATCGCAACCGAGCTGATGCAGGATGATTTGACGAGTGAGAATCTAGTGAAGGAATTGCTAAAGCTTCTCGAACCGGATGTTAATAAACAGACGCGGGAGCACTTGCGAAATGTCGCTCAGAAGCTGGGCGCGCCCGGAGGCTCCGAGCGCGCCGCGTATCTAATCGTTCAGTCAATCAGCGCTGATCCGCGGTAACTTTTCTTTCAACTCCGCGATCTCTTCCCGGAGTCTCTTAATCTCCTCACGCATCTGCGGCAAACGGTTCATGTGCGCGTTCATGCGCTTGTATTCAGCGAGCGGCTGCACGGGTATGCCCCACCAGACGCCCGGCCGCACAATTTTCCCGGGCAAGATCCCGGCTTTCGATCCGATGACCGCGCCGCTCAGCACGCGCGTGTGATCACCGAACCCGACCTGCCCGCCAATCACCGCATCATCCTCGATCACCACGCTGCCACTGATCCCCGTCTGCGCGGCAATCACTACGCGTTCGCCAATATCGCAGTTGTGGCCTACATGGACCATGTTGTCGAGCTTTGTGCCACGTCCGATGCGCGTGCGACCAAGCGCTGCCCGATCGACACACGTGTGGGCACCTATCTCAACCTCGTCTTCAATTACGACCGTCCCGATCTGCGGAAACTTCTGGTAACCAAGATCGTGTCGCACATACCCAAATCCATCTGCACCGAGACACACACCAGCGTGCAATATCACGCGATTACCAATCGAAACACCGTCATACAAAACAACATTCGGATGCAGCACACACTCATCACCAACACTCACGTTCGCACCCAGCACCACACCCGCTTCAAGCCGCGTGTACGCACCAACATGCGTGTACTCGCCAATAGATACGTTTGGACCAACATACGCCGTCAACGCGATGTCGGCGTTTTCAGCAACGACCGCCGTCGCATGAATCTCCGGCTCGCGACGCACCGGCGGATGCAGCGCTGCACCGATCAGCGAGAACGCAAGCTTCGGATTCCCAACTTCAATCAACGTCCGCTCCGGAAACTGGTCCGCATCCTTAACAATCAAACACGACGCGTTACTCTGCATCGCCACCTCAAACAACTTCTCATCATCGACATACGCAATTTCACTCTGATCCGCGTTAATCAGGTCCGCAATCCGTTCAATCTGTGTTCCAGGATCGCCAACAACACGACCGTTAACTACGTGCGCTAGTTCATCTACCGTCATCTTCATGCTCTTATGAATCCGCGCTTCGAGCTGCGAATAAACCTCACGAGGTGCGCTACGTTCTCATCGTCGACCTGGTCCAACTCGCGCAATGCATCCTGAACCGGTACCGTCGATCTGAACAACAACTTGTATGCTTCTTTCAACGCTCGTCGCTCTTCTTCAGAAAATCCGCCACGCCGCAAACCCACACTGTTCACGCCACGCAGTCGTGATGGATTTCCATCAGTGATAAAAAACGGTAACACATCCTGCACGATCTTCGACTTCCCGCCAATCATCGCGTAACGGCCCATACGCACAAACTGGTGCGCGCCCACATTGTTCGAAAGAAAAACATGATCCTCGATCTCGATATGTCCCGCGAGGGCGACGTCGTTCGCGAAGATGTTGTCGTCACCAATCACGCAGTTGTGCGCGACGTGCACGCCGACCATGAAAAAGTTGCGCGACCCGATGCGCGTCGTTGCCCCTTCCCCGTTGGCGCGATGGAAAGTGCAATACTCGCGAATGATGTTGTCGTCGCCGATTTCGAGATAGCTCGTCTCGCCCTTGAACTTCACGTCCTGCGGCTCACCGCCGATCACAGCGTGTTCGAAGATGCGGTTCCGGGCCCCGATGCGTGTGTATTGCTTGACGACGGCGTAAGCCCCGATTTCGCAATCCGGGCCGATTTCCACGTGATTTTCAAGGACGGCTGTGGGGTGAATAGCCATTATTTGACAGAATTACAGGATTTACAGGGTTTTCAGGATAATCGTGTCTTGTGGATCCTGCAAATCCTGTTTATCATGCTGGCTGTTTTGCGTTTTGAGTACACAGGAGACCGAGCCTTTGTTTAGTGATCAGTTTCGCCGCGGAGAGTCCGAAAAAAGTAAGTTGTCCGGAGTGAAGAGCTCCCGGCTGATTTCCGGCCTCTCGGATGTCGCCTGGAAGGCGTTTCAGTCAGTCAACCAGCGCCTGCCCGAAGGTGAAGCTATCCGTCCGAACTGGGCGCCTGGTCCACTGCTCAAATCTTACGAGCGAAGTGCTCCGCCACTTGGCTTCCCACGCGAGACCGATAGTCTCTGTCCAACCTGCGTAAAAGAAGTTCGCAATGCAGTGATCACCGGTGAGGTGCCGCTCGAAACATTGATGTTCGAGCATCCCGGTGAGATCAAGGCGCAGATCCTTGAAGACAACGGGCAAGTCGTGATGCGAAAGACCTGTCCGAAGCACGGGCAGTTTGAAGATGTGATGTCGACCGATCCCGCGTTTCTTGAGCGCATCGAGTCGCTCTTCTTCGGTCGTGACTTCAAAGCCGCTGAAGACAAAGACGTACACCGTCACGGCACTTCGAATATCAAATTTGGACGCGGCGCTGTTTTGACTGTCGACCTGACGAATCGCTGCAACATGATGTGCAACCCGTGCTTCATGGACGCGAATCAGGTTGGTTATGTTCACGAGCCGACGTTTGAAGACACGAAAGCGATTCTCGATCGCGCCGTGTCATTCAAACCGCGACGGCAGGTGATCATTCTCTTCTCGGGTGGTGAGCCGACGCTCTCGCCTTACTATCTCGACGCAGTCGCGTACGCGAAGAAGATCGGTTTCTATCGCATACTCGCCGCGACGAATGGAATTCGCTTCGCTGAAGATCTCGAGTTTTGCAAAGCCGCGAAGGCCGCGGGTCAGCACGGTGTTTATCTTCAGTTTGACGGCGTGAGTGAGGAGAAGAACAAGCACCGCGGTGTCGGAAACTTGTTCGACGTTAAGCTGCGAGCGATCGAGAACCTCGCTGAGGCTGGTATCAAAGTCACACTCGTCGTGACCATCGTCAACAGTATCAACAACGATGGTATCGGTCAGATCGTCGAGTTTGCCGCGAAGAATATTGACAAGGTGCAGACGATCGCGTTCCAACCGGTTTCATTCACCGGACGCGATGAAGACATCTCGGACGAGCTGCGCACGAAGTGGCGCTACACACTCGCCGGCATGACGCACGATCTCAAGGACCAGCTCGGCGGTCACATTCAACCGCTGCGCGACTGGTTCCCGCTCTCGTCTTACTCAGCTTTTACGAGCGTGATGGACATGCTTCAGGGCGCCGATGCGCCGTGGGGCTGGTCGTCGTGTAATTGCCATCCAAACTGCGGCATCTTCACGTTGCTGGTGGTGAATAAGAAGACGGGTGAGTTCAGGTCGCTGTTTGAGTTCTTCAACTACGAGCAGTTTATGAAGGACGTCGCGGTGATTACTGACACAGCGCGCGGCCGCAAGCTCTCTTACGCGCAACTCGGCATGGCTATCATGCGAAACTTCGACGCCGAGCGTGCGCCGGAAGGTTTCCCAATCTCGCAGATCATCAACCTGTTCAAGCCTTCTTCAACCAGCTCCAACTCCGATCGCAACGATCGGATGGCGCAGAAGACTGCCGATGCAAATGACATCTGGCGCGTGCTCTGCGTCGAGGGAATGTGGTTTCAGGATCTGTTCAATTACGACTTTCGCCGCACCGAGATGTGCGTGATTCCCTACGGCACACAGGAAGGCGAGATCTCATTCTGCGCTTACAACACAGGCGTGGGCTGGCGGCAGATCATCGAGAACATGCACAAGACCGCGAACCTCGCTGATTGGTACCAGGATAATGGTCGCCACAAAGTCTACGCGGCGGGCAAACCAGTGCCGCTGAAGACAACGAAACATTCGTTGAGTCTACCTGTTATTCAGGCTGTGTTGGCAGAAGATGCGGAAACGCCTCAGGTAAGTCCCTATCTAATCGAAGACGAAGAAACAATTTCAGTTTAATCTGAACCTTCGCCGTCACTGCCCGGTCGCTGCACCTCACGCAACTGAGCCACAATATCGCGCAAGCGTAACGCCAGGTCCTCGATCGTCTGCACACGTTTGCGCGAGCGTTCGCTCAACTCTTCGCGTAACAGGAGCTGGGCCTGGCCCAGGACACCGGTTAGCGGGTTATTGATTTCATGACGAATGCGGGCTACTAGTGCGGCAGTCTCTTCGAGTTGTAGACGATATTGTGCAATCTGGTCTTCGTGTTCAGCC
>DATHTI010000295.1:0-5570 GCA_035463335.1 Pyrinomonadaceae bacterium
TTCCGGACTTGTTCTTTGTTAAGAGCTGCTTTGATTCAAGAGCGCCTAAACAGAGAACAAGTCAGGAAGAGGGGCTTGCCCCCGCTATTGCCTACTCGTACCTAAGAGTAATTAACGGGTCGACTTTGGTGGCGCGGCGCGCGGGGATGAGACAGGCGACCAATGCCACGAGCAGGAGAACCACGGGTACGACAACGAACGTCGCAAAGTCCGTCGGCGTCACCTGGAATAATAAGTTTGACATCACGCGGGTGATCGCATAGGCGCCCACGAGCCCAACGATCGTTCCAATCACTACCAGCGTCATCGCATATCGCAGCACCATCTTCAACACGTCGCCGAGCTGCGCACCGAGTGCCATGCGTATCCCGATCTCGCGCGTGCGCTGTGTTACCACGTACGCAGTCACACCGTAAATGCCCATCGCCGCCAGCAGGAGTGCCGCCGCTCCAAACACTCCGAAGATCACAAGGCTGAAGCGTCGCTGATCGAGCGACGACGAAAACACCTGGTCCAACGTGCGAAACTTCAAAGGCAGTTGCGAGTCAAGCGAGCGAACCGTCTCACGCATCACCGGTACGAGCGAGCCAGGCTCGACATTCGCGCGCGCGACAACATTCCAGGTTGAAGACGGTAAACGCTGCAGCGCATTGCCGTAAACCGTTGGAAGAACCGCGACGTCAACACCATAATCGCGCACGTCGCCGACGACACCGACAACGTGTAGCAATCGCAAATCGCTATCCATATTCCCAAACTGGATCGTTTGCCCGATCACCTCTTCGTTTGGAAAATATTTCTTCACAAACGACTGGCTCACGACCGCAGCGTTCGGAGCGTTGGCTTGATCAGTCGCATCGAACGTGCGGCCGCGCAACAACGGAATTCCCATCGCCGCAAAGTAGCCGGAGCTCGCCAGACGGTAGCTTGCATGGCCCTGCCGGGCCGGATTGTTGTTGATGAGAAAATTTCCATCAGGCCCGCCACCCGAGAGCGGCAGGTAATTGATCGTGCCAACCGCGACCATGCCGGGCGTGTTGCTCAAGCGCTCGAGCAGTTGTTGCTGAAACAATCTCTGGCGTTCTTCGTCTTCCGAGAATTTCGTGTTTTCCGCAGGCGCCTCGCCCGTCTTTTTCAGCCGGTCATACGCCTCGATCAATTTCTTGTAGCGCGACTCGTCCTTACGCGCGCTCGGCAGCGACAACTCCATCGCTACCGCACTCTCAGTGCGAAAGCCAGGATCGATTTGCAGGAGTCGATAAAAACTCTTGCCCAGCAAGCCGGCGCCGACGAGCAGGATCAAAGTCAACGCCATTTGCGCGACAACGAGTACGTTCCGAGAATGCTGTCCGGCGTAGCCGGGTGTGCCACTGCCTGCTTCTCTCAAATTCGCTTCGAGATCTTTCGTCGAGAAACGAAGCAACGGCACGATGCCGAGCAATACTGCGATGACGACGGAGAGACCGAGCGTGAAACCGATCGCTCGACCATTGACTCCGATCTCGTTCATCCGCGGCAGCGCCTGTTGATTCAAACCGAGTAACAGGTTCACTCCCCAAAACGCGAACAGCACGCCGAGCGTGCCCGCGATGAACACGAGCAGCAGGTTTTCAGTGATGAACTGTCGCGCCAGTCGCGAGCGCGTTGCTCCGAGTGCGGCGCGTACCGAGAATTCACGCTGTCGTGTCGTGACCTGGGCCAGCAGCAGGTTCGCGACGTTTGCGCACGCGACGAGCAAAAGGAAACCAACGGCCGCGAAGATCATCAGCAGGGCGCTGCGCACGTTACCAACCATGTACTCCTGTTGCGGAACCACGGCAAAGTCGACGCCATCCATGTCTTTGCCGAATTCCTGTTTGAGTTGTTTACTGATCGCGCTCACATCCGCGTACGCTTGTTCCGTCGTAACGTTTGGACGCATGCGCGCGACAACGCTCCAGTTGTGTGCGGTGCGCGAGATATCGGCGGGAAACATTTCTCGCGGCACCCAGATCTCGGCCGTGCGCGGAAAGGCGAATTCGGCCGGCATCACGCCGATGACGTTCACACTCTGGTTCATCACGCGCAGCGAAGTGCCGGTCAGATCCGGTTTTCCACTAAGGAGTCGTTGCCAGAAACCGTAACTGACTACGGCGACCGGAGGGCCGCCCGATTTGCTTTCTTCAGGAGAAAACGTGCGCCCGAGAAACGGCTGGACGCCGAGCACGCTGAAGAAGTCCGCGGAAACAGAGTAGGTGGCAGCACGCACCGGTTCGACGCCTCCGGTGATGGTCGTGAGCTGGCCATTGTATTGAGCGATGCCGGCGAAGGAATGACTGCGTGCGCGAACGTCGAGAAAATTTGGCTCGGCAAAAGCCATTCGGCCGCCGCGCTCGTTGACCTCACGAAGCTGAACGATCTGATCGGGATCTGGATAGGGAAGCGAGCGGAGCAGTACGCCGTCGACGACGCTAAAGATCGCTGTCGAAGCGCCGATGCCGAGTGCGAGAGTCAGAATCGCGATAGCGGTGAAGCCGGGCCGCTTTGCAAGACTGCGAATGCCGAAACGAAGATCCTTAATCAGTGTCTCCATAGTCATTCACCTCGGGCGGAAATTTAGCCACAAAAAGGCACAAAAGTCACAAAAAATTTGGTAAACAAATATCGAACCGCTCGGACGCAATTGTAGGGGCGGCCCTCTGTGGCCGCCCCAGCGTAAAATCCCACGATGGGGTGGCCACAGAGGGCCACCCCTACAGTTACGCTTTACGTTACAGATGCAGTTGGGCGCGGGTTTGGATGAGCTGGAGAATATGCGCGCGCGAAATCAAACCGGCTAAACCTTTTTCGTTCACGACCGGCAACTGATTCAGATCATGACCCGCCATCACCTCGAGCGCTTCGGTAACAGGCGTGTCCGGGTTAACGGTGCGCGTCGAATCGAGCGGCCGCATCACGTCTGCCACCGTCGTGTACGGCCAGCGATTACGCGGCACATCGCTGATCTCGGTGGGCGTGATGATCCCCTCCGGCTTCCCGTTCAGAGTCACGACCCAGAACCGCCGCCCGGTGCGCGTCAAATATTCGTCGGCAAAAGTCTGAAGATTCGAAAACGCATCAACGACAGGAAACTCGCGCGACATCACGTCTCCCACACGCAACCCGCGCAGTCCTTCGCTAACAACCATTTGCGCATAGCTCTCACGTGACGCACTCAGCAGAAACCAACCGATGAACGCGATCCACAGACCATTGAATCCGGCCCCCTGAAAGAACTGCATCACACCATAAAGGATCATTAGAAACGCGATCCCCTGGCCGACGCGAGCTGCGATCGTAGTCGCCTTCTTTGCATTGCCCGTGATCCACCAGATAAGGCCGCGCAGCACGCGCCCGCCATCGAGTGGAAATCCGGGAATCATGTTGAAGATCGCGAGCCCGACGTTGATGTAACCCAGCCACATAAACATCGCCGGCAGTGGTGTTTGTGGGAACTCCGGCGGCGTCCAGCCGAGCGCGACAGTAATCGCGAGACACACAACACCGATCACAAAGCTCGTGATCGGGCCGATGATGCCCATCCAAAACTCCGTCTTCGCGTCGGCGGCTTCTTTCTCGATCTGCGCCACGCCGCCGAGCGCGAAGAGTGTGATTGAACGCACCGGCAGGCCGCGCAGCTTCGCAACCATCGCGTGCGATAGCTCATGGATCACGATCGATGCAAAGAACAGTAGGGCCGTGACGATTGCGATGCCCCATCGCATGCCGTCACTCCATGCAGGATTGTTCGTTTGAAAGTGCCCGGCGAGGGAAAACGTAATCAGGAGCGCAATGATGAACCAACTGTAGTGCAGCCCGATCTCGACGCCAAAAATACGACCGAGTTTGATTTGAGCCCTCATCGTTGTTTCCCCTTCGTTACGTTTCTCCCGGTTCGCTAGTGAACCCCACGCTGCCGAGCACATGCGCCTCAGGCTGGAGCAGCGCTAAAGTCTACAAGCAGAGGCTTCTTCTGAGTTTTGGCTTCCGCGAGTGCGGCGTCAGCGTCTGTCAACCAATGTACTTTCATTGTCACGCCTCCTATTCAGTTGTTTTGCCGTCGAAATGCTCCTCGTTCTCCATTGCATCGCTCTTGGTTTTGTGAACTGTGCCGTCGCGATGCTCGGGCGGAGAGTAGAGTGTGTACAGTTTCAGCTCCTCCGTGTCGGAAACATTGATCACGTTGTGTTTGGTACCGGCTGGAATGATAACTGCGGAGCCGTCGGATAGTCGATGCGCGTCTCCATCTAAGACCGCGAGGCCCTGTCCAGCCTCGACCCGGATGAACTGGTCCAACTCGTGTGTTTCTTCGCCAATCTCTTCATTCGGACGCAGATTCATCAAAACGAGTTGAGTATTTTTGGCGGTATACAAAACTCGTCTGAAATCCTGGTTCGCGAGCGTGTCATTCTCGATGTTTGTTACGTAGCCCCTCATCAGCTCACCTCCTCGATATCAGGCAGGATACTGCTGATTTAACGCAATTTTGTGCTTTTTGTGCGACGGCTGGGAATTCGGCTCGTCGACCCGGGCTTAGGTCATTGGTATGACCAAGATTCAAACTAGAGTGGCGTTATGGTTTTAGCAGGCGCGTATTTTGCCTTAGAAGGATTTTTAGTGTCAAGACAAAGAAGGATTTTTAGTGTCAAGACAATTATTACCACAGCCTATGGTAATTATCATGTGGTAAGACCAATCGTTCGTCGCCGCTAACGCGAGTCGCAGCTATCTACAGAGGTGAGCGCCCGACCGCTCACCTCTTTTATTGATCACACAAAGAGGCACAAACAGCACAGAAATCATTTGTGCTCTTTGTGCCTCTTGTGGCTAAAACTAACTGGTAGTTACTTACCCTTCACCATCACGTTTCCACCACCAAGCGGCAGCAGAGCGGTGTTGGTGCCGACGCGGCGCCAGATCACTCCGGCACTGTCGAGAATCGTGATCGCGTAGGCGTCGAATGAACGCGGCGTCAGTAAATCGCCGTCGCGGGCATCCACAGTGAATGTGAAGTTACCGAACGATGCGACTATGGCTCCGGTGTTTCGATCGATCTTCTGAACCACGCACCTGCCCTTGAATGACGAGCGATTCAAGACGCTCGTTCCAGGCTCAGTCGAGAAGTTCAGGAACCCACCGGCCCAACTGTTGCTCTTCACGATGTAATTGAAACCGTCAGTGCCGCGGAAGATAAAGATCGAAGTGCCTTTCGGCGTTCCCTTATCACCCTTAACACTGAAACCGAAGTTTGCCCTGCCATTCGCGCTGCCGGCATCAGGCACCCAACCACCCCCGTTCGTCTGCGTATCGTTCGAGCCGATAGCGACGTTGAGGGTGCCGAGGGCCGTATCACCGGTCCAGTATCCATTTGCCGGCTCGATCTTGACCTGAACCACGTAAGTATCAGCCCCCAGACCCGGCAGGAACGCAAGCGCATCGCCGTTCGCATCAACAGGCACGTTCCCCACCGTGAAATCGGGAGTCGGGGTCATGTTGTTCGACTTGAAGATCTCAAACCTCACCTTCGCGAGCGAAAGGTCGCCGAGAGCTCC
>DATHTI010000296.1:0-2228 GCA_035463335.1 Pyrinomonadaceae bacterium
GACTTTCTATCGCCAACGTTCCCTGGTTATGTACGCTACTCACGCGAATTCATCTCGCGCAGGCAGGTGACGGAAAAGAATCGTGAGATGAACCGGCTTTACGTGGTTGAGACGACGCCATCAAACACGGGCGCGCTGGCCGATCACACGTGGGAAATTAAACCGAGTGAATTTGAGGCAATCGCACGAGCAATTGGAACCGCGACGACGGCGCAATCAGCGACTGGATCCGCTCCCCTGCCATGGATTGGTCCGCTTGTCAGCGATCTGCAACAGCATCGCGGCGCCAGCATCGTAGTCGCGGGCGAAAACCAGCCGCCGTTTATTCACGCCCTCGCCCATGCGATGAACAATTCGCTCGGAAACGTCGGCAAGACGGTGTTCTACACCGATCCGATCGAGGTCAATCCCGTCGATCAACGACAATCGCTGACGGAGCTCGTCGCTGACATCGATAACGGACGTGTCGATCTGCTGGTGATCATCGGCGGCAATCCTGTTCATAACACGCCCGCAGATCTCAAGTTCACTTTCGAGCGACTTCAGAAAGCGAAACTGCGCGTTCATCTCAGCGAGTACAAAGACGAGACTTCTGTCCTGTGTCACTGGCACGTGCCCGCCGCGCATTATCTCGAATCGTGGGGCGACACGCGTTCGTACGACGGCACGGTTACGATCATGCAGCCGCTGATCGAGCCGCTTTACGAAGGCCGGACGGCGTACGAGATGCTGGCAGTGTTTTCGGAACAATACGATCGCAAACCGTATGACATCGTGAAGAGCTTCTGGCAGGCGCAGCGAGGCGCAGGAAGCAATCAGGGTCAGACCCAAACAACAAGTACGTCAACGAGCACACCAACGAGTACACCGGCACCGGCAACAGGAAATCAAAACAATCAGCAAGCCGCTGCGCCGGCACCGTCGCCATCGCCTTCGCAGGATTTTGAAACCTGGTGGCGCAAGTCGATTCACGACGGCTACCTCGAAAATTCGGCATTTCAACCGAAAACCGTTGCGCTCAATTCCGGTTGGGCCAATCAGCAAACTCAGCCTGCGACGCAACCGCCAGCGGGTACTTTCGAGATCGTCTTTCGCACCGATCCGTCGATCTACGACGGCCGCTTCGCCAACAACGGCTGGTTACAGGAGTTGCCAAAACCACTGACGAAAATCACGTGGGACAACGTTGCGATCGTCAGTCCAAACACTGCGCAACAAATCATTGGCAAGAGATCCGTTGGCGGCGCCACCAAAGGCCGCGAGCATTACGTGCCGCTCGTCGATATTGCGAACCAGCATGGGCAAACCGTTCGCGCGCCAATCTGGATCCAGCCGGGTCAACCGGATGGAGTCGTCACGGTCCATCTTGGTTACGGTCGTCGAGCTAGAGCCGCGAGTTACAGCGGTCCGCCGGACGAGGTGGTTGGCTTTGACGCTTATCAGATCCGCACGTCGTTTGAGCCGTGGTCGATGAGCGGCGTTCGTGTAACAAACACGGGACTGGAATATGCGCTCGCTACGACCCAGCTTCACTTCAATCTCGAGGATCCGCGGTTCAGCACCGAAGAGCGTGACATCGTTCGCTCGGAAACGCTCGAACACTTCCTGCACGGGGAGAAACATGAAGAACATGTTCATCCCTCGATCTATCCCGATTACGACTATAAAAACCAGGACGAAAACACGCCGAACTACGCGTGGGGCATGGCGATCGATCTGAACAACTGCATCGGCTGCAACGCGTGTACAGTCGCATGCCAGGCAGAAAACAACATTCCCGTCGTCGGCAAGCAGGAAGTTATTCGCAGTCGCGAGATGCACTGGATTCGTGTCGATACTTACTTCAGAGGTTTCGATCCGAATCATCCTGAAGGCGTCAATTTCATGCCGGTGCCGTGCATGCACTGCGAGAACGCGCCGTGCGAGCCGGTTTGCCCGGTCCACGCCACGGTCCACAGCGCCGAAGGTTTGAACGACATGGTTTACAACCGCTGTGTCGGCACGAAGTATTGTTCGAATAACTGCCCGTACAAGGTCCGTCGCTTCAATTTCTTCCTTTACCAGGACTGGGACACGCCCACATATCAACTGATGCGCAATCCGGAAGTGACGGTGCGCAGTCGCGGCGTGATGGAGAAATGTACTTACTGCGTGCAGCGCATTCAGAACGCGAAGATTCAGTCGGAGCTGGAAGATCGAAGAGTGCGTGACGGCGAGATCGTGACGGC
>DATHTI010000297.1:0-2779 GCA_035463335.1 Pyrinomonadaceae bacterium
CGAGCTCGCAACCGAGTGGATCTTTATCATCATCTCGCTCGTCGTCGCCGGTATCGGCATGTTGCTCGGGGGACTGTTCTACGTCTGGCGACCGGCGCTCGCTGGTGTCTGGTCACAACGACTGCGCCCACTTTACGTCGCGAGTTATAACAAATACTGGGTCGACGAATTCTATGGATGGGCCATCACGCGCCGCACGATGGACCTGGCGCGTGCGGTCTTTAGCTTTGACTCAAAACTCGTTGACGGCATCGTCAATGGTCTTGCGTGGCTAAGCCGCCAGTTCAGTCGCGTTGTCGGCGCGGTCGACAAATACTTCGTCGACGGGCTTGTAAACACGGTCGCCGCTTTCATCATGCGTTTGATGTCGCCGTTGTTCCGCGCCGCGCAAACGGGTTTCACGCAGAACTACGCGCTCATGATGGTGTTGGGATTGATGGTGGCGGTCGCGGTGTTCTTTGCGCGCGATATTCTTGCAGTCTTCAGGTAACACTGACATATGACTAACTCTTATATTCTCTCCTTAATCACCTGGCTGCCGGCCGTGGGCGCAATCCTCATTCTCGCGCTCATGAAGAAGGATCAGTCGAGCTTGATCAAGCGTTTTGCGACCGCGTGGTTCGCGCTCGACTTCATCATCTCGCTCTGGTTGTTGAAGTACAACCGCGGCATCGGCGGCATGCAGTTTCTCGAAGACCACGAGTGGATACCGATCATCGGCGCGCGTTACCAGATGGGCGTTGACGGCGTCTCCGTGCTGCTGATCGTTTTAACGACGCTGCTCGGCGCGATCGCCGCGCTCTCTTCGTGGGACTACATTCAAAAGCGAGAAAAAGAGTATTACGTTCTGTTGTTGCTTTTGCAGACTGCTGTAATCGGCGTCTTCTCGTCGATGGACCTGTTTCTGTTTTACCTGTTCTTCGAAGTCTCGCTCGTGCCGATGTACTTCCTGATCGGAATCTGGGGTGGCGAGAATCGCCTCTACGCCGCGATCAAATTCTTTCTTTACACGCTGGTCGGATCGGTGGTCATGCTGCTCGGCGTCTTGAAGATGTACTTCCTGACGCAGGAGGCGATGGCCGGCAACACGGTTACGGCTCCGATGATCAATCTACTTGCCGGTAACCAGGAAACGGCCCAACTTGTTTCGAGCACGCTGCAAGCCGCGGGCGCAAACGCTACCGGCACGTTCAATATTATTTACATGCAGGCAATGGGATCGGTCATGCCAATGGGCACGATGCAGGTGCTTCTGTTTGCAGCGTTCGCACTCGGCTTCGCGATCAAAGTGCCGATGTTTCCGTTTCACACGTGGCTGCCGGATGCTCACGTCGAAGCGCCGACAGCCGGTTCAGTGATCCTCGCCGGCATCCTGCTCAAGCTGGGAACTTACGGTTTCTATCGATTCAATTTGCCGATGTTTCCCGGGGCTTCAAGGGACCAGAGCTACTTTGGAACGTTCGGCATCCGCAGCGTCATGGTCTTTCTTGCGATCGTGAGCATCATTTACGGAGCCCTCGCGGCAATGTATTTCGTCGTGAAGAAAGACGGCGACGTAAAGAAGCTGGTTGCATATTCGTCTGTATCGTCGATGGGCATGGTGATGCTCGGGCTGTTTGCGCTCAACCCGAACGGCGTGAACGGCGGCGTGCTGCAGATGATCAATCACGGCATCTACTCCGGCGCCCTCTTCCTGCTCGTGGGAATAATTTACGAGCGGCGACACACGCGCAACGTGGCGGAGTTTGGCGGGCTGTCGCACGTGATGCCGGGTTACGCAGCGATCTTTCTCGGCATGGTGATGACTGCGATCGGACTGCCGCTGCTGGCCGTGTTCATCTCTGAGTTTCTCGCATTGCGAGGAGCGTTCGAGGCGAACCCGTACTGGGCGGCGTGGGCAGCGCTGGGAATTATTCTCAACGCGGGTTATTTCCTTTGGCTGTACCAGCGCATGTTCTTCGGCACGATCGACAACCCGAAGAACGAGCGGCTGACTGATCTCAACCTGCGCGAGTGGGCTTACATGGTGCCGTTGATGATCCTCTCGCTATGGATCGGTGTCTATCCAAAACCTTTTCTTGAATACATTCAGCAACCGGTGAACGCGGTTGTGAAGCAAGTCAGACCGGATTACGTGATTCCAGGACAGAAAGAAGAACCACAGATTTCGCGGATCCCTTAAATCGATTTTCAAAAGATCCGGATAATCCGTGGTTAATTCATCGATGTTTCTTCTACAAGCCAACACCACCTCGCTCATTAGTGTTAGCGATCTACGGCTGATCGCACCCGAGTTGATCCTGACTGCCTGCGCGTGTGTGGCACTGGTGATGGAAGTCATTCTGCCGTATCGCAAGAGCAAGCTTACTGCTTACTTCGCGCTCATCGGTATCGCCCTCGCTTTCGTCTCGCTTGGTTTGCAGATGGCGAGCCCGATGCCTATCGACGGCTTTTACGGCATGGTGCGAATCGACGGCTTTGCCGTCCTGTTCCGCGCCATCTTTCTGATCTCCGCCGCACTCGCAATCGGCATCTCGACGCGCTTCCTCGATATCGAAGGCGAGCAGCACGGCGAATATTACTCGCTCATTCTCTTTGCCACCGTCGGCATGATGTTCATTGGCTGCGGCTACGATCTGATCTCGCTTTACATCAGCCTCGAGCTGATGGCGCTGACGTTCTACGTGCTCGTGGCTTTCACGAAGCGCGAGAAGAAGTCGAACGAAGCCGCCATGAAGTATTTCCTGCTGGGCGCGTTTTCGTCGGGCATTTTGCTCTA